>CAIVPM010000086.1 GCA_903907815.1 uncultured Chitinophagaceae bacterium
AAACCAGTAATACCAGCGGTAGTTAAAGACTGGCCATTCAGGTTAATGTTTGCACCCGTTGCTATTTTAATACATCCTGCATTAGTAGCAGCTGTCAGTACTGGATAATTGGTCACTACAGGTATTACTACAGCAGTTGTACTGCTAGGTACTGTATTAACATCCCAATTACCAGCATCGTTCCAGTCGGTGCCATTGGTACCTGTCCAAGTATCAAAGTTTGCATTATAATATACAAAAGGCACTATAAAAGCAGCACAACCACCTGTAGGGGTAATTTTAGCATATAAGGTTATTAAACTGGCAGGAAGAATACCAGGACTGAAAGTATTAGGTGCTGAAAAACTACCCGCTGAAACAGTAGCAGCAGCATCGGAATAAATACCATTTACGGTACCACTGTAAGTACCAGCATAGGTAAAAATAGGCGTGGGATTATCTTTAACTATCACTGCGGCATTTCCAGTATTGGTTACACTACCCGATATGGTAGTATACTTTAGTACACCCTGATTGCTAAAAGTAGTACCACTAGCCGCCTTGGTCAAGGTTTTGGCAATTTGTATTAATCCTTTATTGGTTACGGTTCCTCTTGCGAAAGAGAAGTTGCCAGCTAAAACATACAAAGAAGCGCAGGTAGTTGCATTGGTAAATGCAGGAGCTGTTCCTGTAATGTTTATTCCCGTGGTAATTGCACCTTGCGTACCTATTGTTATTGTACCACTATTACTGAATGTTTTTTGTAGTAAAATTCCAGTAGTAAGGGTTCCATTGATATTTAACACTGAGGCAGCAACACTATTATTAAAAGAGGCAGTAGTTGTTATTAACAACCCAGTGCCACTTTTGCCCACAATGTTTATGGTGCCAGTATTGGTAAAGCTTGATAAATTATATATTCCATATGTAGCTGTATTAGCAATACTTATTGTTCCTGCGTTAGAGAATGTAGCACCTGATTGATTGTAAATACCATAATTTGGAGCTGAAATTGAACCGTTTGTTATACTTCCGTTATTGTTGATAGTACCATAATTATTAATAGCAATATTATTGTTCGTATCATCGTACCCATTTACAGTTAAAGTACTATTTGCATTAAGCGTTAGGGAAGCGTTGCTGGCAGCTATTTTGATATATTTTACAGCTGCATTTATACCAGTGTTAATTACAGGATAATTACTAAGACCTGTTGGAATAATAACACCTATAGATGCTGTTGGCACAAAATTGCCATCCCAATTACCAGCATCATTCCAATCTGTACTATTAGCACCTGTCCAGGTTTCGGGCTTACTGATATAAATAACATAGTTCTTTTGTGCAATACCATCCTGAGCAGTAACACGTATATTTAATGTATTAACTAAATTCGGAATTGGCAAATCATCTGAAACATTACCCGAACTAATTGTATTGTAGCTTCCGCCATTCATACTGTACAGAATAGTGTTTCCCGGTATGGTAGTAAATGGAGTAAAATTTGCAGTAGGCTCAGTTGTGAAACTTGAGTAATACATTAAAGTAGTATCTGCAAAAGCAGGCTGAAGATTCCCGGTAGAAACAGTAAGATTAGAAAGTATGGCATAACTATTAACAGATTGATAAAAGTTGCTTTGCGAGGTTTCTACATTAACCCTATCTGTGTTATTTAATTCAATATTAAAAGCTATTACTTCGTTTATATGTCCATCTAACGGTTCTGAATATGCACCACTAGTACCTAATTGGATTTTATTAGGCGTGCCATTATAATTATTAGTAGTTTGAGAAACACCATTTCTCCAGGAAGAGCATGTAGAAGATGCGGTTTGAATTACGGTAATTACCTCAGAACCTGTTTGAGTCCATGGTATAGAACTTTGATGATTCCAATTATTTGCGTACCAACCGTAAAGATTGAAGTAGGGTCCTATTAGCCAATTACTAGTTCCTTGTACCGCTCTTCTATAGTTATTGTAGCTAGAATTACTGCCTGCAACAACATTTACAGAAAGAGGATTAGATGTTAAATAATTACTTCCGGCATATAACATTCCATCGTCGGTAATATCAAAAAATACTGCTGGTTTATTTCTTTTCCTGTATACAATACCCGCTTTTACAACGGATGGTTGTTTTGAAGTAGTAGGTTGAGTAAGGTCGCGGGCATTACCACTCTGGTCGTACCAAATTGTTACCAATCCATCGTTAGCCCCAACAAAAGCTTTTAAACTAATCGTATCTAAGTTGCCACCTGCCATAAAACCAATATCCTGGGTAGCATCATCGTTGCTTCTACGCACCTGTATTGCACTACCAGAATAGCTACTACTTAATTTACGAAGGCTATATGCCGCCTGTGCTGGAGTAGTGGCCGTAAGACCTACTAAATCTAATGTGTTTTGTGCATTTAGTTCGGTAAATGCTAAAAGGGAAAGGAAGAATGCATAGATGCTTCTTTTAAAGGAGAATTGTTTCATATAAAACGATTATTTATAAAATTATTGCATTGCAAAGAATAAAGAAATAATTTTAATTGCCAAATTTTGCAAATAATTGCAATATTTCTATGCTACATAAGTACTTAGAAGCTGTTTGAGTTAATTATTTGATATTCCTTATGGTGCGCAATCTGGACTACAACTTCTTTA
>CAIVPM010000087.1 GCA_903907815.1 uncultured Chitinophagaceae bacterium
GCCTGTAAGAGCTCGGCTACTTTTCTTCCAATTCGTCCAAAACCTACTATCCCAACTTTTTTCTTATACAACAAATTCCCCATCAGTTTCTTCCATTTTCCATCTCTGACCAAACTGTTCATTTCATGAGTTTTCCTAATAAGAGTTAATATTAATCCTACAGTAAGTTCGGCTACAGCAAGGGTTGGAGCATCTGGCGTATTAAATAGTTTTATATTATTATGATCTTTACTAATATTTTTAATATCTTCTTTACAGGTTTTACAATTAAATTTTGTACTTGCTCTTAGTAAAATATTAATTCCATCAGCATAATCATAGTCAGTAATCTGTTTATATTCCCATTTCTTTTTAGCTGTCATGAAAGGATAAATAGCGTCAAATGCTTGAAGGAATGTTTTACCTGATTCTGTTTTAGCAGTCCAGAAATTTGTCTTTGTTTTCTCTGATAGCTGCGCTACAATTTCAAAAGCATTCATTATAAAAATAGAATAATGTAAAGAGGTTGTTCTGTCTAACTCTAAAGGAAATAATCCTTTTTCATTCATTTGCTTGTCCATTCTAATCAGAATATTGTTAACTAGCTTATCAGCAAGACTTGTACTGTCTATATACAATGCAATAGCTAATGCTTGCGCATCATACCATACACCATGATTATTTTTAGCATTCTTTTCCTTAATCCCTATCTTACTATTTTGTAGCCAAGATAGAAATTCAGAAAACCATTTTTTCAACTCAGTCTGATTGGCAGCAGTCCATGATTTTGATCCTTTAAGTAACTCAACTGCATCAATTAGATATACAAAATGACGTGTATCTATAATTCCTTCCGCCCTTCCTGTTATCACCCCTTTTACAGCCTGACCAAAATTGAGATTTGGGTTCATTTTCGTAGCTGTATCTAGATACCAGACTTCTAAAAGTTTACTGGCATGTGCTGCATATTTTTCTTCCCCAGAAAAGTAATAAGCAAGACTTAATGTATAAATGTTTCTAACCAACTTAGGAAAGTTTTCTTTATCAGGATAATTTGCAACTTCAGGATTTACTTCACCGTCTTTTTTAATATAAGGAACTCCATTTGGTTTAGTTGTATCAGGCCACCAATATGGTGCTATACTCATATAGTCATGTTTATTACCACTTGGAGGGAAGTCGGTTTTATCCATAACACTTACTGGTTTAAATTCCAAAGACTTTTTGGCATCTTTTATTAGTTGATTATACGCAGGTAATAAAGCAGCATCCTTATGCCTGATTCTTTTTTTATTTTTGGCTAGTTCATTAAAGTCAAACTTAATTAAGTCAGATTTCAACAGCTTTTCCTGGGCATGAATTATACTGCATAAAGTACATAGCACCAATACAATTAAACAAGTCTTATTAATCATTTTAATTTTTTACTACTTTATAAATTACTTATCAACAACACACCTAAAACCTAAATGCTCCATTCCAGAATCTGGAGATGTTTTCATTCTACTAGAACACCTGTAACCAGAGCAATAAGACTCACTACATAAAAAAGAACCTCCACGAATAACTCTCTTTAAAATAAGCGGTTCATCAGGATCATAACTTGTTTCTGGCCCTAAAGGATTAACTGCAGCTTTTCCGTTTTCAAACTGAGCATAATAATTGTAGTTATACAAGTCAGCACACCACTCCCATACATTCCCGGACATATCAAATAAACCATACCCATTAGGAGAAAAAGATTTTACAGGAGCCAATCTGTAAAAGCTATCCTTTAAATCATTCTGATAAGGAAAATTCCCCTGCCAATAATTACATTTAGACTTACCAGAATCTACCGGTTCGTTCCCCCATGTATATATATTATTAATCAATCCTCCCCTTGCAGCAAATTCCCATTCGGCTTCTGTTGGCAACCTATATCCTGCCCATTTACAATAAGCTGTAGCATCATCCCAACTAATCTGAACAACCGGGTAATCATCTTTACCATTTATATTAGACTCAGGGCCTTGTGGATGCTTCCAATCAGCGCCATGTGTCCACTGCCACCATTGGCCATAATTCCCTAAATCAACTGCTTCTTTTGTAGGCACAAAAACTAATGAAGCAGCTTTAAGTGTTTCAGAATCTGGTTTAGGTGTTCCATCTGGTAATTGTTTCTTTAGTTGTTCCCATTCCACATCTTTTTCAGCTGTAGTGATATAACCTGTTGCTTTTACAAATTCTCCAAACTGTTTATTAGTTACCTCAGTTTTTTGCATATAAAATCCTTTTACATGCACCTTATGCTTAGGAAATTCATCTTTTCTTGCCTGTTCATTATCAGCACCCATCATAAATTCTCCACCAGGAACCCAAACCATATCACTTATATGTTTTGTAGTATTTATTAGTGGCTTACTCTTGACCTGAAACCTATAAGTATGTGAGGAACAACAAGATTTATGAACACGATTACTTTCTAAAAAAGTATTATGCTGTGCACTACTTATTGAACTGATTAACAGCAACAAAAAAAAGCTAATATTTATAAGACTTAATTTCATCTAATCTTTCTGAGAATTAAAAAAAGCTATCATTTTTTGTTTAAGTTCTTTATATACTGATGCATACTTTTCTTCATTAACAACATTTACAGTTTCTAAAGGATCTTTCGTATAATCATATAACTCCACAGCGTATATCTTTTTCTCATCATAAAGTTGTTTTGTATTAAAGCTATTCATCCACATTACAAATCGATATTTATCTGTTCGTAATGTGTAACCCATAATTTTATTATCAGAATAACCCATTTTTACCATCTCCTCTTTTTTAAGCTTCCTTGGATATTGACTAACCGACATATCCTTTACAGAAGCTTTCTTGTTTTTCATTAAAGGTGCTAAGCTTTTGCCTGCTAGTTGTGTTGGAATTGGAAGCCCAGAAAGATTACAAATGGTAGGAAATATATCAACATGTTCAGTCATTGATTTAGTCTCACCTGGTTTATATCCTGCCGATGCTATGATTAAAGGAGAACGGGTTGCATTTTCAAAATTGGTATGCTTATTCCATAAATCATGATCCCCTAAATGCCAGCCATGATCTCCCCATAAAACAATGATTGTATTATTTAATATACCTAATGAATCAAGTGTATTTAATAAAATACCCACCTGGGCATCTATGTAGGAAATAGCAGCATAGTAACCATGAATAAGTTCCTTTTGTTTTTCCGGTTTTAACCCAATGTGATTATTGCCATCACTAAACGTTGCAAAGTCTGGAATGTCAGAATAATTTCTTAACTCATTTGAATTATGATAAGCAATTTCCGGTCCATTTTTGGAGTGTTCCTGAAACTTAGCTAATGGCATATCTTCCCTATTGTATAAATCCCAGTATTTCTTTGGAGATACAAATGGTAAGTGAGGTTTATGAAAACCTACTGCCATAAAAAAAGGGTTCCCTTCTGCATTAAATTTTATTAGTTGATTCTTTGCAAGAAGTGCATTCACTCCATCTTCATACGCATTATCAGGAAGGTCTAAGCATTCTGTAGACGGTCCTCTTCCTGCAGGTGTTTCTGTGGCTTCATTTTCTGCAGCAACTTTACCTTGATTAGCCAACATTTCCTTTGTTTTTGCAGATTGATAATGTTTTGAAGCAGGCTCCCCTAATCCATTAGCATAATCCGTAACTTTTGCTTTAAGGTAGGGTACAGTCCAAGATAGTTCATCCCCTTTTTTATCTGCACAGGCTGCATGATATATTTTTCCGGTTGCAGCGGTTGCATATCCCTGACTAATTAAATATTGTGGTAGCGTTAAAGTACCAGGATTAGCCACTCTCATTTGTGTTTTTAAATCCCACACTTTGGTTACATCAGGTCTTGTCCCTGTCATTAAACTAGCTCTGGTTGGACCACAAACTGCCTGCTGACAATAGTTACTTAAAAAAACGGTTCCCATATTTGCAAGCCGATCTATATTGGGTGTTTTGATTAATTTATTGCCATAACATCCCAGCTCTGGTTTCAAATCATCTACTGCTATAAATAGTATGTTAGGCTTCTTTTGCTCCTGAGCATTTATACCTAATTGAACAATGAATACTATAAAGAAAAAGGAAAGTATTTTTTTCATCTATTTGTTTTGTAACTAACGCTAGAATAGTATTATGACTTATTTTATAAAATCTTCTCTCACAGGACTAAACACATCTATTAAAATTCCCGCTTCCAAACAAACTACACCATGAACCAAATCTGGCGATACATGAAAAACATCCCCGTCTTTAAGAACTTGTTTCTTACCATCTATTTCTACTTCAAATACACCACCTCCAGTTATATAGGTAAGTTGTGTATGATAATGATGATGTAGTGTTCCGATACCCCCTTTATCAAAAGCTACTTTTACCAACATAATACGATCATCGTAAGTTACTATTTTTCTTTTTA
>CAIVPM010000088.1 GCA_903907815.1 uncultured Chitinophagaceae bacterium
ACCTGTAAGACCAGGCAGAAAACATCCTCGGGTTGTAAAAGCCAAAAGAATAAATGGCAAATATCAAACATTCACTAACTATAAAAGAGCTATATAATCCTTAACTAAATGACATTGCCCTTTAGGGGATGGGGGTGGGCAAAAAAAAGGATATTCCTTGCTGCAACTAACGCAAAGACAAAATACAATATGCTCAGCAAGAATAAACCTTGGCACTAAATTAAACACAGTAAATACTGAACTCAAAAGTGTAGAAATCTACCCTAAAAGCGTAAACTCAACCCGCAAGAGAACTAAACCCAAAGAAAAGTACGTAAAACCCTTGCTAAAGAGGGTAGGCTTCAGTACAAAAAGAGTTGGCATCACTGCTAAGAGAGTAGGCAAGAGTACAAAGAGGTCAGGCATCACTACAAAGAGCTTGGACTTCTATTCAAAGAGGCTGGACTTTCAAAATAGTTTGTAAACCCCAACCAGAAGACAGTCGGCACCAACCAAAAGGGTGCATAACTGAGGCCAAAGTGTGCAGGCTTCAAACCTATACCTATTCGCAACAACCAGAAATGTACAAAACCCAAACCCATTTCATCAGGCAAGTCACCAATGTCTATAAACCAGAAGCCTACACTACTAAACCCTAAAAATTTTCAAGTCTATATAATGGGTTGTATTCCTCACGATTCACGAACATCACGATTCACAATGACATTTTAGGCCATCTTTTTATCAACAATAGCCACTTCTCCCTCTAAAGGGGTATAAATAATCACTCAGGAACATTTACTTTGCAGCATGCAACAATATCATCAGTTACTGCAACATATTCTTCAAAATGGAGTGAAGAAAGAAGATCGTACTGGAACAGGTACTACCAGTTGTTTTGGTTACCAGATGCGTTTTAATCTGAAAGACGGCTTTCCATTGGTTACTACTAAAAAGGTACACCTCAAAAGCATTATACATGAATTACTATGGTTCCTGAAAGGGGATACCAATATAAAATACCTGAAAGAAAACGGCGTAGGTATCTGGGACGAATGGGCTGATGCTGATGGTAATCTCGGACCCGTATATGGAAAACAATGGAGAAGCTGGGAAGGTGCCGATGGTAAAGTATACGATCAGATTGTCGATGTTATTAATCAGATAAAAACCAATCCGGATAGCAGAAGAATGATTGTAAGTGCCTGGAATGTAGCCGAATTGCCAAAGATGGCACTCATGCCTTGTCATAGCCTGTTTCAGTTCTATGTAGCCGATGGTAAACTGAGTTGTCAGCTTTATCAGCGTAGTGCCGATGTATTTCTGGGAGTACCTTTCAATATAGCATCTTATGCGCTACTTACTATGATGATAGCACAGGTTACAGGGTTGGAATATGGCGATTTTGTTCACAGCTTTGGCGATGTGCACCTGTACAGCAATCACATGGATCAGGCAAACCTGCAGTTAAGCAGAACACCTTTTCCTTTACCTACAATGAAAATTAATCCAGACGTAAAAGACATTTTCGACTTTAAATTCGAAGACTTTACATTGGAGAATTATCAGTGTCATCCAGGAATAAAAGCAGCAGTAGCAGTGTAAAAATTAATTAGCTGATTCGATAATTAGCTAATGTGCTAATCAATACAAAATACAATGAAAGCAGATTGGATTGACTGATTAGTAGATTTATAAAAAGAGTAAATAAAATAGGATATTGATTTTGTATTTTAATTAGCTAATCAGCAAATTAGCTAATTAGCTAATTAATTAAGTATGAAAATTTCAATCATTGTAGCAGCAGCGGAGAATAATGCGATTGGCAGGAACAATGAATTGCTATGTTATCTTCCCAACGACCTTAAATTTTTTAAAGCCACTACCTGGGGTTCTGTAGTAGCAATGGGCAGAAAGACTTTTGAGTCGCTGGGCAATAAAACATTACCCGGTAGAACAAATGTAATTATCACCCGCAATGCAGACTGGCAATTTGAAGGAACCAGAAGAGCCTCCTCTATAGAAGAAGCAATGGTTATTGCGCATTCTCTTGGCTATAAAGAATTGTTCATAGCTGGTGGAGGCGATATATATCGTCAGGCGCTTCCATTAGCTAATTCACTGTACATAACAAGGATTCATGCTACACTGGAAGGAGATACCTTCTTCCCTGAATTCAGTGAAAAGGAATGGACAAAGAAACAATCAACATCATTTTTCAAAGACGAAAAGCATGCTTTCGATTTTACAGTAGAGAAATGGGAGAGGAATTTAATTAGCTAATTTGCTGATGAGATAATGTGCTAATGAATACAAGGCAAAGAGTAATACATGGAATAGAATATTTTGACTTAAAACTCGATATTGTATTCAATTTTTAATTCTTAATTTTTAATTCTTAATTACTAAATGTATAAAAACTATCAACTTGGCTGGCTATACTTTAAGTACCGGTTAAAAGCATTGAACGGAAAAGGACACGGTACACATTCGCCTTTCGTATATACATTTATCAGAGATGTGTTGAATGATAAAAGAAAGTTTTACTGCTATTCAGGAATAGAGTTTCTTAGAAGACAATTACTGGCCGACAAAAAGAAGATTGTAGTGGAAGATTTTGGTGCCGGTTCTAAATTAAACAAAACAAAAGAACGAACAATAGCCGCTATTGCGTATTCATCTTTAAAGCCTAAGAAATATGCACAGCTATTGTTCAGAATGGTCAACTATTATCAACCAAAAACCATTGTAGAACTGGGTACTTCACTGGGCATTACCAGCAGTTACCTTGCTTCCGGCAATACCAATGCCACTGTTTACACCTTTGAAGGTTCTTCTTCGGTAGCAACTAAAGCCAAAGAAAACTTTACTTCATTGAAGCTTGAAAACATTGATTTAACCGTTGGAAACTTTGATGATACGCTGTCTGCAAAGATGGCCGAAATGAATTCCATCGATTTTGCTTTCCTCGATGGTAACCATCGATACGAGCCAACAATTAACTATTTTGAACAGATTTTAACGAAGTCCAACGACGATACAATGGTGATTCTGGATGATATTCACTGGAGTAAAGAGATGGAAGAAGCATGGGCTTATGTGCAGAACCACCCTCGGGTAACTACCACTATTGATTTATTTTTTATAGGAGTGGTGTTTTTTAGAAAAGAATTTAAAAACAAACAACTGTTTGTTATTAAATATTAAAAGCGATATTTGTCACCGACATTAATGATAGTTATCATGACATCGATTTCGCATTATTAATGTTCAAGCTATTGATTTACATATATTTTCGCACTTCAAAATTTCTCTAAATGATTGCAGGGATACTTAAAGAACCCGTAGGTGAAAACAGGGTTTCTCTCTTGCCTGAACAGGCTGAGGTTTTAATAAAGAAGAATATACAGGTATTAATGGAAGAAGGTGCCGGAGCAAATGCTTTTGCCTCCAATGAAAGTTATACCGCTAAAGGAGTTAAAGTAGTTTCTCGAGAAGAGGTGTTGCAGCAAAGCAATATTCTCTACTCTATTAATGCACTTACCGAAAGTGATTTAGGCAAAGTAAAGAACGAAGTAGCACTGGTAGGAATCTTCCAGCCACTATTCAACTTTGCGCAGATAAATACCTGGAACAGTAAGTCAGTTACTACTTTTAGTATGGATATGATACCCCGTACTACAAGAGCTCAAAGTATGGATGTACTGAGTAGTCAGGCAAATATTGCGGGTTACCGTGCTGTATTGCTGGCTTCTACATTATTTCCAAGATACTTTCCAATGTTCATGACTGCTGCCGGAAGTATTGCACCTGCAAAGATGCTGATACTGGGTGCTGGTGTTGCGGGCTTACAGGCTGTAGCTACCTCTCGCAGATTAGGAGCTGTGGTAGAAGTATTTGATACCCGTCCTGCGGTGAAAGAAGAAGTGATGAGTCTGGGTGCAAAATTTGTTGAAGTAGAAGGTGCTGCCGATGCAAGCAAAGCAGGTGGTTATGCAGTAGAACAAAGTGAAGAATACAAACAAAAGCAACAAGCTCGTATTGCCGAAGCTGTTCAGAAAGCAGATATAATTATTACTACTGCGCAGATTCCTGGTAAGAAAGCGCCGATTCTAATTACCGAACCTATGCTGCAAAGCATGAAGAATGGAAGTATTATTATAGATCTTGCGGCTGCTACAGGTGGAAATACGCCTCTTACTAAGAACAATGAACACTTTGTTACAACAAATGGAGTAACAATAGTTGGGAATAGCAATCTTCCAGGTGGAATGCCTTTCGATGCCAGTAAAATGTATGGTAAAAACGTACTGAACTTTATGCAGTTGATTCTAACAAAAGAAGGTGAACTAAACCTGAACTTCGAAGATGATATTGTAAAAGGATGCTGCATTACGCATCAGAGCAAAATAGTAAATGATAGAGTAGCTGCTTTAATCAATTAATAAATAACTAATTAGAAATTATGGAACTTATACAACATATACTAAGAGGAGTAACTAACCATCAGGAGATGTTTTACATTGTAATACTGATGATATTTTTAGGAATAGAAGTTATTGGCAGAGTACCAAGTGTATTGCATACCCCATTAATGAGTGGTGCCAATGCCATTCATGGAGTAGTAATTATTGGTGCAATAATTGTAATGGGATCAGCACATAGCGATAATTATATAGCCTTAATTCTGGGTTTTCTGGCAGTAATTCTGGGTACATTAAACGTTGTTGGTGGATTTGTAGTTACCGACAGAATGCTGGAAATGTTTAAGAAGAAAAAATAATCTTAATACAAAAACTAAAGACTAAAAAAGAAAAACTAAAACTTAGTGTATCTGATTTTAGCATATTCAGTATAACTATCAAACTATGGTAAGTAAATACCTTGATTTGGAAAAAAGAACACAGGGGTTCTCATTATCTGTTAGGGATTTTTGCTATAGTTGTAACAAAGAAGAAATTAACCTGATTTATATAAAACAATTAGTTCGTTCTGCTGGCTCTGTTGGGGCAAACTATATTGAAGCTAATGATAGTCTGGGTAGTAAGGATAAAAAAATGAAAATAAGAATTAGCAAAAAAGAGGCAAAAGAATCCGCTTACTGGTTAACTCATATTTCTGCTCATAATGATCAATATTTAGAAAGCAATAAAATGGAATTAATTACAGAAGCAAATGAACTTGTATTAATTCTTGCTTCTATACTTAGGAAACTCGAAGATTAATAATATAACCGCTAATGATTTAGTTTTTAGTCACTAGTTTTTAGTTTTTAAAAAAACAATTTAATTAAAAAGACAATTTAGATTTTATGGAACATATACTCACAATTTGTTACTTAATTGGTTCAATAACTTTTATCCTTGGATTAAAAATGTTATCGAATCCTGCTACTGCCCGAAAAGGTAATTTAATAGCAGCCGCAGGTATGACTATTGCAATATTTGGTACTATCTTTTTATACAGAGATGAAGCAGGAAATCTGTTGCATAATTATGCATGGATTTTCGGTGGACTTTTAATTGGTGGTATAGTAGGTACACTCGCTGCTAAAAAAGTAAAGATGACCGCTATGCCAGAAATGGTAAGCTTATTTAATGGTATGGGTGGCGCTTGTGCCGCTTTAATATCCTTTGTTGAATTTGGGCACATTGCTAAACATGTTCAGGAAGGTTTGCCTGTAAATACAAGTTCTCTGTTAACCATCTTCTTAGGTTTAATTATTGGTTCTGTTTCCTTTGCAGGTAGTATGATTGCTTGGGGAAAATTGAATGGTAAAGTGAAAGATTTTTCTTTTACCGGACAACATATTTTCAACCTTGCTTTGTTCGCTATAATACTTGGATTAGCTGGCTTTTTATTGTTCAATATCACGGTAGCTAATATCTATTTATTCTATGTTATTTCTTTCTTAGCATTATTATATGGTGTGTTCTTTGTACTGCCAATTGGTGGTGCCGATATGCCGGTTGTAATCTCTTTACTAAATTCCTTTACAGGGGTTGCTGCAGCTTGCGGTGGATTCTTGTATGGCAATAAAGTAATGCTTACGGGTGGTATCTTAGTTGGAGCTGCTGGTACCTTACTGACTATCTTAATGTGTAAGGCAATGAACCGTAGCATTCAAAATGTATTGATTGGTTCTTTCGGGGCTAAGAGTACAGGTGCTGCAGGCGGTGCTTCTCCTCAGGGTAACTATAAAGAAATTTCTTTAAGCGATGCTGCTACTGTTATGGCTTATGCCAATAAGGTAATGATAGTTCCAGGATATGGTCTTGCTGTTGCACAGGCACAACATACCTGTCATGAACTGGAAAAATATCTGGAAGAAAAAGGAGTGGAAGTTAAATATGCTATTCATCCGGTAGCGGGTCGTATGCCTGGACATATGAACGTATTGCTGGCCGAAGCAGATGTTAGCTATGATAAATTGCTGGAAATGGAAGAAGCAAATGATGAATTCAAAACAACTGATGTTGTCTTGATTCTCGGTGCTAATGATGTGGTAAATCCTGCTGCTAAAAACGATCCTGCTTCCCCTATTTATGGTATGCCAATTCTGGAAGTAGAACAAGCAAAAACAGTAATTGTAAATAAACGTTCTATGAAACCTGGTTATGCAGGTATAGAGAACGATTTATTCTTCCAGCCTAAAACATCTATGTTGTTTGGTGATGCTAAAGTTGCATTGCAAAAATTGCTGACAGAAATTAAGTCTATTGACTAAATAATCCCCCTGTTCAAATTTTAAAACCAAGATTACTCAAAAGAATTTGTAATGAAGGTTACAAATACAATAAAGACAAGTGTTTGAGCAGATTTTTTGTTTGCAAGCATAGTGAACTATGGTAATAACAAAAAATCAAGCAAATACTGGTGTTTGAAGTATTTGAAAACTGTAATAGAATTCTTTTGAGTAATCAAGGTTCAAGATCAACTGCCCGAGCAATCGGGCAGTTTTTTTATGTAGTAACAGTATCATGACAAATGTCATATCAATAACTATCAAAGCACATTTTTCGGGAATACAGGTCATAGTACCTTCGCACACGTGAGTATCGAAAAAGACATAAACCAAACCAAGCCTTTTATCAGCGAATATCACAAGGCTATTATAAACATTCAGTTTACACATAGCTGGGTGGTTGGTCATCTTAAGTCTGTTATGGCCGAATACGATATCACCCCTCACCAGTATAATATCCTTAGAATTCTTAGAGGCAGTAAAAATCCTATCTCTATTTTGAACATTAAAGAAAGAATGCTCGATCAACAGAGCGATGCGAGTAGACTGGTGGAAAGACTGGTTATTAAAGGGCTCGTACATAAACACGTCTCTCAAAAAGATAGAAGACTGGTAGACATTACCATTTCAGACGAAGGTTTACACCTCCTTCATACAGCGGATAGTTTGAACGATGATTTACTAAAAATCTTTTCAAACATTACCGTAAAGGAAGCCGAGAAACTGAATAATCTCCTCGACAAATTCAGAGATAGTCAGGATTAATTGTTGAACATATTATATGCTGAATACCAACTTTAAGGTCTGTATTTAACCGCTTGCGGTTCTCACTGTTCTCTGTATTATACAATACGCTGTGTTACTCCCTGTCGCCGTGTCTCTGTGGTTCAATGTATTCTGCATTCCTCACGACGATTTTTATCATCTGCCTAACCGCTTGCGGTTCTCACTGTTCTCTGTATTGGATTTATATAAAACGCTGTGAACCACTGTACCGCTGTGTCTCTGTGGTTCAATTGTATTCAATCCGCCAATCAGTTAATTCGTAAATCCGCTAATTGTATTCTCTTTCTCTACATTGAATGTATTTGTATTCAATCCGCCAATCCGCTAATTCGTTAATCCGCTAATTGTATTCTCTTTCTCTGCGTTGAATGTATTTGTATTCAATCAGCAATCCGCTAATTCACCAATTGTATTCTATTCTAAATATAGATAACCTATTACATTTTGTTTGTATCAAACCGCCGCGGTTCTCCGTGTTCTCGGTATTAGTATTAAAAACCTCTGTGTTCCTCAGTGTCGTCAGAATCTCTGTGGTTCAATTGTATTCAATCAGCCAATCCGCTAATTCGTTAATCCGTTAATTGTATTCTATTCTTCCTCCGTATTGGTTGGATTTTCCTGTTCAAAAGAAGACTCTGTATCCGGTTCTCTCTCTTCGTTCCATTCCAGTATAAAATTGTTACGGCCTTCGCCTGTAATAATCTTCATGTATTTCTGTTGCACCAGTTCGAGTAATGAAAGGAACAGAAAGATAGCATGGATTCTACTATCGCACTTTTCAAATACATTTTCGAAAGATACCGTCTTTTCCGTCCTCACCATATTACTCATATAGTCGCGGCTTTCCTCCATGGTATGATTGTACTGTACTACTGTGTGTACCGGCTTGTTCTGACGCTCATGTACCCTTTGCATTACCTTTTCAAAAGCCTTCATCAGCTTGAACAAAGTAATCTGTTGTATCTCGGTCCCTTCGCTGGTTTCTTCGCCTATATTATGCAGCTCCTTATGAAGGTTGCCCCTCTTTACCATCATCATACGTTCGGCTTCCATTTCTACCATTTTGGCTGAAACTTCTTTGTAGCGTTTGTATTCCAGTATCTTGTCCACCAGTTCCTGACGAGGATCTATTTCATTACCATGAGCATCAATCTCTTTACGTGGTAACAGCATCTTGGCTTTAATACGCATTAGGGTAGATATAAACAGAATAAACTCACTGCTGAGTTCTATATTCAGTTTCTCGGAATGTTGAATAAATTCCAGGAAGTCTTTGGTTATTTTATTAATCGGGATATTATAAATATCCAGCTCATCTCTTTCTATAAAGAAGAGTAAAAGATCGAAAGGACCTTCGAATTGTGGCAGTTTAATCTGATAAGTATCTGTGTTCATACCCTACGGTGTTATGATGCAAATTAATAATTAAGAATTAATAATTAAGAATTAATAATTGTATATGCGCTAAATAGTCTTTACGCCCTGCTCAAAACTTACCGGATTAAAACCCAGCAAATTCTTTGCCTTATCATTCTTTAATCCTGAATGTTTAGCCCTTTTTACCGGCTCGGGAAAGGTATCGGAAGTAACAGGGGTAATAAGCAATTCGTTCAGCTGATATTCTTTTGCCAGCATAGTGGCCATCTGATAAGGGGTAAGAATTTCACTCCCCGACAGATGAAATACGCCTTGCTGATTCTGCTGGATGATAGCATAAATGCCCTCGCAGATATCTGTTACAGCAGTAGGAGTTCTAAACTGATCGTTTACTACTTTTATAGGCTGGTTATTTTCCAGACTGCTCTTCACCCAGTGTAAAAAAGAAGGAGGAGTACCTGCTAACTGTTTACCATAAATCAATACAGGACGAACAATAGCCCAATGCAATCCACTATTTTTAACCAGCGTTTCGGCCATTAGTTTGCTTTCACCATAAAAGTTTAAAGGATCTGGAGTATCCTCTTCGCTATGGGGGCCATTTTCTCCAAAAATGAAATCGGTAGAGAAGTAAATAAGCTTTGCACCTGTTTTCTGGCAGGAATCAATAATATTCTGTGTGCCAGTTACATTCTGCAATATACATTCATCCCGGTTTGTATGGCAGTCGTTGGGTTTGCTCATAGCGGCACAATGAATTACCCAGTCAGGCTTGTTTTCGAGTATCAGTTTATCGGTTTCGAAGGCCTTGGTAAGGTCGGTAGGAATATATTTAACATCCTGTAAATTTATATTTTCTATCCTGCAAGGCCCTCTTCCTGTAGCAATTACGGATATTGTCTTATCATTAAGAAAAAGGCTCAAACGCTGTCCCAGAAAGCCATTGGCGCCAGTTATGATAACAATCATGTGTTATATTATTGTTTTGATGATGCAATATTCCTAAAAATCTCCTTTACTTTGAAACGCTTACATTTGCTGCCGAATATGTAAAAAGTACACAATGGTATACTATTGTGTATTAAATGACAGAAGAAGTTATAGATTAAGTTTAATGGATTAATAATGAAAAAGAAAGTAACAAGGATTGGGGTTTTAACTTCTGGCGGTGACTCACCAGGTATGAATGCGGCAATCAGGGCAGTAGTTAGAACGGGTATTTATCATGGATTGGAAGTTTTTGGGGTAATGAGGGGGTATGCTGGAATGATTGATAATGATATTTTCAGAATGGACTCTCGTTCTGTGGCCAATATTATTCAAAGAGGCGGAACCATTCTTAAAACTGCCAGAAGCGATGAGTTTCGTACTCCGGAAGGAAGAACCAAAGCGTATAATAACCTAAAATCGCATGGTATTGATGGATTAGTAGTAATAGGTGGTGATGGAAGCTTTAACGGTGCACAGAGATTAAGCAACGAACATGATATTCCTTGTATAGGTATTCCTGGAACAATTGATAGAGATATTGCTGGTACCGATGTGACCATTGGTTTTGATACTGCTGTAAATACTGCAGTGCAGGCTATTGATAAAATCAGGGATACTATGGATGCTCACGATAGAGTATTTGTGGTAGAGGTAATGGGTAGGGATGCCGGCTATATTGCTTTGCATAGCGGTATTGCTACTGGTGCAGAAAATATTATCATACCAGAAACCAGAACGGATATTGATGATATGATAGCCAGTCTGGATGAAAAAGAAAAACGTAGAAAACTGGTGAATCTTATTGTAGTTGCCGAAGGAGGAGAATATGGTGATGCCAACGAAATAGGAAAGATTATAAAAGCACGTATTCCAGAAGCCGATACCAGGGTATGTATTCTTGGTCATATTCAAAGAGGTGGTTCACCTACCTGTGAAGATAGAGTAGTGGCAAGCCATATGGGTTATTACGCTGTAGAAAGCCTTTTGTGTGGCAGACACAATGTAATGGTTGGAGTAATAAAAGGTAAAATACACTATACACCATTGGATAAAGTAGTAAAAGAAAAACATTCCATAGGACAAGAGTGGATGAAGATTGTGAAAATCTTGGCCTCTTAATTCAAGGTAAAGTGGTAATTGGCAACGAGGCAATAGAGAAATCTAATTAGCCAATTGATTACAAGAGATTTTGGTTAATCATTGGTTATTAACTGTTGTTAGTTATTTTAGCAGCCTGAAACAATAGATTAAAATTAAAATAATTGACCCGATAGTTTCATTATCGGGTACAATAAACTAAGATATTATGATAAAAAACACTACTAAGGTGATGCCTCAGAACAGAACAAAGATTGTAGCTACCGTAGGTCCGGCTTGTGATAGTTACGAAGGTCTAAAAGAACTTGCTGAAGCGGGCGTAAATGTGTTCAGGCTCAACTTTTCTCATGGTACGCATGAAGATAAAGCGCAGGTAATAGAGCATATCCGTAAAATCAATCATTCCTTAGGTCTATCTATTTCTATCCTGGGCGATTTGCAAGGCCCTAAACTAAGAGTAGGTGAAATAGAAAACAATCACCTCGATGTGAAAGTAGGTGATATTCTTACGTTTACCAACGAAAAATGTGTAGGTACCTTAGACAAGATATTTGTTAGCTATCCAAATCTTTCTGAAGATGTAAGAATAGGCAATATTATCATGATCGATGATGGTAAGATTGAAGTAAAAGTGGTAGGCATTACCAAAGAAAAAGAAGTTAAAGTACAGGTAACACTTGGTGGAGTACTTTCTTCTAAAAAAGGGATTAACCTTCCCGATACAAAAATTTCTTTACCAGGATTAACTGATAAGGATCTGGTAGATCTTGAATTTATTATAGCACAGGAACTGGATTGGGTTGCTCTAAGTTTTGTACGCAGTGTAAAGGATATTATTTTATTGCGTTATAAACTGCAGGAAAAGAAAAGCAAGACTAAGATTATTGCTAAAATAGAAAAACCTGAAGCATTATTATGTATCAGAGATATTATAATTGAAAGCGATGCAATCATGGTTGCCCGTGGTGATCTGGGTGTAGAACTTCCTATTGAAAAAGTACCTTTAATTCAAAGAGATCTTATTCGTAAATGTCTGCACCGTGCTAAGCCTGTAATTGTGGCTACGCAGATGATGGAGAGTATGATAGACAGAGTAAAACCTAATCGTAGCGAAATTACCGATGTTGCCAATGCAGTATTGGAAGGTGCCGATGCGGTAATGTTAAGCGGAGAAACTGCTGCCGGAAATCACCCTGCTTTAGTAGTGCAGACTATGTGCAAGATTATTGAGCAGGTAGAAAATACAGAGTATCGTTACAATCGTGAAGAAGATTTAAAACCTCAAACGCATTCCCCTTCTTTCTTAAGCGATGCGGTTTGTTATAATGCCTGTAAAATGGCACAGGATGTAAATGCAAATGCATTGATCGGTACTACTCAGAGTGGGTATACTGCATTTATGCTAAGCAGTTACAGACCTAAATCGCCTATGTATATTTTTACTAAAGAAAAGAGCCTTGTTACACAGCTTAGTTTAAGCTGGGGAGTAAGAGTATTCTATTCTGATGAAGAAAGTACACTGGATGATATTATTACTTCACAAATATCTTATTTGAAAGATAAAGGTTTGCTGGAAACTGGCGATGTAGTAGTAAGTACCGGAAGCACTCCAGTTCACCTTCATTTACCTACCAATGTGTTGAAGATAACTAAGGTAGAGTAATACAGGAGAATACAGATAATTATTGTTTTTAATAGTAAAGGTTACCGATTTAGTTCGGTAACCTTTTTTTGTGTTATTCATATACAGTAGAAATTAGCGGTTTTCAGTTATATTGTGTTGTCTTTTTGAGGATATGATTTTGGGCGTTCCGCAAGCGGCCGTTGCAGCCTTTCCTATCTTTCCTACCACTTATATCATCATCAAATTTTTAGGTAGTTCAGGGGTGGTAGGAAAGGATATTCCCTGCTGCAACTAACGCAATAGTGTGCTGTGAATGATTAGTCGTTTGTATAGATTAATCAATGCTTTAATAGAGATGATAGTAGGTCTATCGCAATCGTTGAACAAGCGAGGGTTGCAAACCGCCTCACGGTGC
>CAIVPM010000089.1 GCA_903907815.1 uncultured Chitinophagaceae bacterium
ATACAAAACTTTAGACGAAGTAAGTGACTTTATTACACACCATACTAAAAAAATCACCGAAGATGTAGTAAAAAGTACCTGTGCTTTTAGCTACATCTTTGACTCAATAAAATGGACTGACTTATATGTATAAATGGTATTACAAATTTTATTAATCAAATTTAGCAAAAACAATTTTAAACGCAGAATGTAATATTATTACATTGTTCAAAAAAAGACCCCGGCGAATCATCCCACCGAAGCCTTTTATGATCAACACTGAGTCGCAGAAAACGGAAACCTTTTTAAAAAATCTTCGGCGTTACATCCCCACCGAAGAATATGAATGACAGGGAACAAATTAATTTTATCTTTTAAAACTAACCACACAGTTCACTTACCGGCAAGCTTAATAAGCTTATACCTTTTGCTGTAATAGCAATATAATATACATAATAGTGCACTCCCGATGTCAAATTTCTCCAGTACTTTCTTCTTTGATGTTTTACGTTTGTTCTTATTTGTCCAGTAAATCCTTTGGGTATTATAATATTGCCATCACTATCTATCACTACTTCTGAAGGCAAAGGAAATCCTTCGCAAAGAATGGCTACAAGTGTATTTCCTTTAGGCAAAGTACCACAATCTGACACTAATGAATTAGTTCCTTTTTCTAATCTTTCAAGAGAAATGCCATCTACCCTTACTACTCCTGGTTTGGGTGATTCATCAGGATCGAAAGTAGCATCGAACCCTGCCATTTTAATGATTGTAATATCACCTACTGCAATAGATTCAACAAATTCTGCCTGACCATCAACCAATGTCATTAATACATTTTTAGCTTTTGTATAGGCAAGCTTTTGTGCAATTCCTCCTTGTTCGTATAAAGTTCTTTTTTTGGAATAATCAACAATAGCAGCAGAAAATATCAAATTGGTTATTGTAGGGGCAACAAAAACACTTACATTTCCATATATCCCGGTTTCTATACCTTCTGCTTTATTTTCAAGCTTAATGCCGTCTAATTTTCTATAATTTTTCTTTACTTTAGACTTTCTCATAAAACTAATTTTTAATGTGTTTGAATAATCATTGTATTTTTCCAAGTACTTAAATAGTTTTTTAGGTGATTCGAATGGTATTCTGATAAATCAGAAAGGAATTTTGATAACTCCTTTACTCTTTTCAGAAAATCAGAAAGGAACTTTAATAACTCCTTTACTCTATACCATAATTAGAATAGTTTTTGTAAATAGTAGAAAGGAATTTTGATAACTCCTTTACTCTTTTCAAATAATTGGAAAGTATTTATTCCAAAACAGAAACGAATTTCTAATAATCAGAAAGGAATTTACAAAAACCAGAAAGGAATATTACAAAAACCTTTCTATTTTATTTCCTACACCCTTTAAAACCTTAATAAGAACTATGTAAAAAGGAAAATGTTTGTTTGTTATATTCTCCCGATCACGGGATCAAAAGTATAATGGAATATTAGAGCAAAATTCCTGTAATGGGTAAAGTGTAGTAATAATTGAGTAAACAGTAATAATACTGGGTGAACATATTTAATTACGCTCCATTTCTTCCTTAACATCGGTTTTATAATCTCTGGAAACTTCCAGCATTGTACCATTCAGCAGCTCTATTTTCATTGAAGTGCCCTGATGTATGCTCTTAATAAAATCTTTATTGACAATATTGGAACGACTAATTTTAATAAAGTGTTTATTTAGTTGATCGGCATAGTATTTCATGGTATGGGTTACCAGTTTTGAACTACCATCTACCAGAATAAATCTACAATAATTATCATCTGCCTGTATATACATAATATCTTTTACAGAATGATACTCTGTTTTACCATTATTTAAAAAGCCAATACGGGCAAGCTTTTTCGAGCGTCCCAGTTTCTTTTCTATCTTATCCAGCCTATCGCCTATGTTATGGTCTTTTTTATTTTTACGAACAGCAGCAATTGCATTTTTTAATATAAGTACAGGAATGGACATCAACATATAATGGGCAGGATGATACTTCATTACCTGTTCGTTAAACTGTGCATTGTTGCTTACAATTATTACCTGAAAAGGAATAGGATCAAAACGTTCCAGCAAATTCAGCCCTTCATTTTCCTTACCATACAATTCCAGTATTACCAGGTGCGGGTTATGCGTATTTATCAGCTCCTCTCCTACCTCAATATTATTGGCAGTAGCAAGAATGGCAGTGTGCGCGCAATGCTCTTCTATAGTAGCAGCAAGTTTGGATATCTGGTTTTCTGCATGGGCAGCTATCAGGATTATTTTGGTGGCAGACATATTAATCATATGCCCATTTATCCTTTCTTTATTAGGTGAAGCACGGGCGAATGTAGGCTTTAATTGATGGAGACGGGGAAATGGTTTTAATACTAAGAAATAAATGCATATTCATATGTAAAGTATTAACTTCTATATTTGAGCTAGAATATATAATTGATTATTAAAGTCACTTTAATTCTGACACTAGAAAATTTATAAGATGGAACTAATTGAACTACCTAAATTTCATGAAACTTTTAACCCTATCCTAAGTATACTAAGTGATGGGAAAGTTATTCACCATAGAGATTTGCTTAAAAAGGTTGTTGAAAAATATTATTCTAAACTACCAAAAGAGTTACTTGAAGAAAAGACTAAAACAGGTGATTTATTAATATTAAATCGAATAGCCTGGGGTAAGTCATATTTAAAAAAAGGAGGCTACATTTTTTATCCAGAAAGGGGAACTGTACAAATAACAGACAAAGGAAAAAAATCAATTAAGGAAGTAATACAATTAAAGGATGTTGAAGGAAGTTCTGATTTAATGGATTTTTATAGTGAAGAGAAGTCAAAAGGAATATCTAATAATATTCAAATTAAAAATTCCACTCCACAAGATTTAATTGATACAGGCTTTAGTGAAATTGAGTCACAAGTAAAAATTGAGTTATTGGAAAGACTGAAAAACATTGATCCTTATTATTTTGAAAAAGTAATTCTTATATTACTTAAGAAAATGGGGTATGGAGATTTTATAGAAACTTCAAAATCTAGAGATGGAGGTATTGATGGCATCATAAATGAAGATAAACTTGGTTTAGATAAAATATTTATTCAAGCTAAACGATATGATGAAAATAAAGTTAGAGAAAAAGATATAAGAAACTTTATTGGCGCTATGAGTGGAGATACAACAAAAGGTGTTTTTGTTACCACTTCAGACTTTGACAAAGAAGCAGTTCAAAAAGCAAGAGACGCACATCATACTATCATATTAGTTGATGGGAAAAAGCTAGTTGATCTTATGCATCAATATAATGTTGGCATTCAAATAAAAGCTACATACGAAGTAAAACAACTAGATGAAGATTTTTTTGATGGAGAATGATAATTCATATTGATAAAGAGTAAAATATAAAAAATATATCACGTAACTTAAATGAGAATAATCACCTGGAACTGCAATATGGCTTTTAGAAAAAAGTCTAAATTAATTCTGCCATTTAAACCAGATATATTAATTGTACCTGAATGCGAGCATCCCGACAAATTATTATTTGCACCCAATATTCCAAAACCAACAGATGTATTGTGGTTTGGAAAAAATCAACATAAAGGACTTGCCATATTCTCTTATAGCAATTTCAAATTTAAAGTTCTTGAAAATCATAACAAAGACATTCAATTAATTATTCCTATTGAAGTATCCGATGGTATATTAAGTTTTAACTTGTTAGCAATATGGGCTAATAACCCGAAGGATAAGGATGGACAATATATTGAACAGATCTGGAAAGCAATACACTATTATAACAACTTTATTTCCGACACAAACACTATACTTATTGGAGACTTCAATAGCAATAAAATATGGGATAAAACACATAGAGAAAGTAATCATTCCAATGTAGTAAAACTATTAGAAGATAAAGGCATTCACAGCACTTATCATACTTACTTTAATCAAGAACAAGGTGCTGAAAAACACCCTACTCTTTATATGTATCGACATGAAGACAAACCTTATCATATAGACTATTGTTTTGTTTCAAAAGATTTACTAAAAAATGTAAGCTCAGTAGAAGTTGGCAAATATGAAGATTGGATAAAACATAGCGATCATGTACCAGTAATTATAGATATTGATCTGTAGTGATTAGAAAGTATTAGTATCATTGTAAAACACCATAAATTAAATCAAAAATTATTATATGAAAATAGCAACCTGGAATGTAGAAAGACCTTCAAAAAGTAGTCCCAAAACTGTTGAGATAATTAATATTCTGAAGTCATTAAATGCAGATATAATTGTATTAACAGAAACAAATGAATTCATTGATTTAGGAGAAGAATACAAAGTATATCATACCGCTGCTTTACAAGACCCGATGTATAAGAAGGGCGAAAGAAGAGTTAGTATATTTACAAGGTATCCCCAACCGGAAAATGTATCTTTCTATGAAACCTTCAATGCTGAAACTTCTATCTGTGCACATTTAGATACACCTATCGGAAGGTTAGCAGTTTATGGAACTATTATTGGGATATATGGTAACAGAGAAAAATCGTTTATCGCTGATTTAGAAGCACAACTTAATGATATTGAAAATGTTGGTAGTAAAGTAAGAAGCTTCTGCTTTATTGGAGATTTGAATATGAGCTTTGCTGATAGCTATTATTTCACTCAAGAAGGTCGTATCAAACTAATTACAGCTTTTGATAAAAGTGGATTAAAGAATTATACAACAAATCAACCCAATAATATAGACCATATAGTATTATCCAAACATTTTGTAGGGGATAGAAGTGTTGAATGGAGTGATTGGAATAAAGAGAAAAAACTTAGCGACCATAAAGGGGTAATGATAGAGATTGTAGAATAAATAGCTGGGATTAAAATTTCGTTTACCCTGTTTACCAATAACTTCACCACTTATTCTATTTAATAGATCCCCATGAATACGATTGGTTTTATTTCAGAAACATTTATAAAAGAAAAGTATTTCAATATAACAACTACAGAAGGGGAGTTATTGCAATTATGTTTAGAAAATTGCAATAATCAACATTTTGTAATTGGTGATGTATTAGAATTTGAGGTACTAACATTAAGCAAATCAATAAAAAAAGTAATTAATCCAAAAAGGATATCAAACAGAATTATTGATGAACTAACTGATAAGTGTAAAAACGATGAATTTATTACTGCTTATGTCTATCATAGAAATGAAAATGGGTACGATGTAAGTTATAACGGTTTTCATTGTTTTCTCCCTATAAAAGAATGTACTTATAAAACAATTGTTGAACCTGATGAGCCTTTTTTATATGGAATGCATGAATTTAGTGTAAGGAATATTTCAAAAACCAATTTAGTTGTCTTATCCAGAAAACCCTTTTTAAAAAATCAATTCATCATCAGTAATAATACAGAAATTGAAATTTTAAGTGATGGGGATAATTATATAGGATTCGTATCAGAAGTTAGGGTTTTTGGTATATTTATTACTTACAAATATTCAACTGGTCTACTACATATTTCTAAAATATTGGATAACTATGAATCACACTACAACAAAGAAAATCAATTAGAAACTGAAGCTTTGTTAAAAGAAGTATTTATAAAAGATAGAAATGTAGAAGTATATTTTGAATCCATAAAAGATGGTAAATATTCATTAAACTGGGATAAAACCTTAGAACTAAATATGGAGATTTGTAATGAGCTTTTAGAAAAAGGATTAATGGTTACGCTATAATAAACTTACTAATAGAGATTGATTTATATTAAATAAAAACAAGTAACCCACTTTATTCAAATTATCTTTAGTATTAAATCATGACTTTAATTGATAAATATGAAATATAAATCTCTCAAACATCGTCTATCCGTAACTTTGGCATCAACAATTTTTACAATGTTGTTGCTTCCTATGATACATAATAATATTTCCGCACAGCCATTGCAAACAGTTCCCATTGTAGATATACAGCAATATGCAGGCAAATGGTACGAGATTGCTTCTTTTCCTCAATTCTTTCAAAAGGGTTGTCATTGCACTTCTGCCGAATATACTATGAGCGATAAAGGATTTGTAATAGTAGAAAACCGTTGCAATAAAGATAGCGTGCATGGTAAAGAATCCTATATAAAAGGCAAAGCATTTGTGCAGGCAGGTTCGGGCAATGCAAAACTTAAAGTACAATTCTTCTGGCCTTTCAGGGCCAAATACTGGATTATAGATTTAGCCAGCGATTATAGTTATGCCGTGGTAAGTCACCCCAACAGAAAATACTTATGGATACTATCCAGAACACCCCAGATGGATGATACCATTTATCAGCAGATACTATCCCGACTACAATCAAAAGGCTTTGATTTAACTAAGCTGCAGAAAACAATACAGCTATAATAATTTGCTCTTTATTGTAAAAGAGACAACTTAATGCTATTGAATTTTTCATTTTTAAATGACTTATCAATTGTATTTAAGTATTGTTAAATAAAACATTAATAATTTAATCTAAAAAAAATTGGCACTATTTATGTAAATGATTTAAATACATAAGTGTACTACTTATAGGTTGGATATAATATTTTTATTTCAAATTAAATAACATGAAAAAGGCTATCATTTTAACCATTATCGTTATAGGAATTTTCACCTTAAATGCCTGTGAAAAAGAAGGAGGCAATGCAACTGAGGTAAGTGCAAACGGTTCAAGCAAAAGTCATAATATGGGCAGAAACTGTATGGATTGTCACAAATCGGGAGGCGAAGGAAAAGGATGGTTTTTTGTAGCAGGTACCGTGTATGATTCCACTATAACACATTCTTTACCCAATGGTACCGTTTATTTGTACACAGCTCCAAATGGTGGTGGCACATTAAAATATACCATTCAAGTAGATGCAAGAGGTAATTTTTATACTACCGATGCAATAGATTTTGGAACAGGATTGTATCCAGTAGTTAGCGGAAACACTACTTCCAGAAACATGAGCTCAAGCATTACTACCGGACAGTGTAATAGTTGCCATGGTGTATCTACAGATAAAATATGGACTAAGTAAAACAAGAGTTCTTTTAAGTAAACCGCTGAACTTGAATTAATTGAAGACAAGGATATTCTACGTCTTCAATTAATTGTTTTAGAAAGTATATGGTAACTTCTTTATCCAGAAAACCAAAGAGGTTCCAATATTCATTCGATAAATTACTCAACTCTTTAATAACACCAAGTCTAAAATTCAACAAATCTTTAGCTGATAAATATCATTTAGATGGTTACAAAAGGAATCATTACTTTTGCCTGTCCGTAATAAAAAAGAATGGACATCGTTCATTGATAATTTCTTCCTCAGAAAAAGCAAGCAACATATTAAAGAAATTAAATTAAAAAAATTATGAGTTACATTGTAGAAGTACATGCAAGACAAATTTTAGACAGCCGCGGTAATCCTACGGTTGAAGTAGAAGTATTAACAGATGATGGTGCAATGGGCCGTGCCTCTGTACCAAGTGGTGCCAGTACTGGTATTCACGAAGCTGTTGAACTTAGAGATAATGACAAGAAAAAATACGGCGGTAAAGGCGTATTAAAAGCAGTTAAAAATGTAAACGATCTTATTGCTGATGCTATTGTTGGTTACGATGTAACCCAACAAGCTGCAATAGATCAGGCTATGATAGACCTTGATGGTACTGCAAACAAAAGTAAATTAGGTGCTAATGCAATATTGGCAGTTAGTATGGCGGTGGCTAAAGCTGCTGCTGAAGAAGCTGGTCTTCCTTTGTACAGATATATTGGTGGTACCAATGCAAGAACTTTGCCTGTACCAATGATGAACATCCTGAATGGTGGTGCTCATGCTGATAATAAAATAGACTTCCAGGAGTTTATGATTATGCCAGTAGGTGCTCCTTCGTTTAGCGAAGGTTTACGTTGGGGTGTTGAAATATTCCATACCTTAAAATCAGTATTAAAGAAAAAAGGTTATAGCACTAACGTAGGTGATGAAGGTGGATTTGCTCCAAATATTCAAAGCAACGAAGAGGCTATTGAAACTGTGTTGGAAGCAATTTCTGCATCAGGTTTCAAAACGGGTTCTCAGATTGCCATTGCTATGGATGCTGCAAACAGTGAACTTTGGGATGCTAAGAAAAAGAAATATGTTTTCCATAAAAGTTCTGGAAAAGCAGTAAGCAGCGATGAACTGGTTAAATTCTGGGAAACATGGGTAAAGAAATACCCTATTTGTTCTATTGAAGATGGTATGGCGGAAGATGACTGGGCTGGCTGGAAAAACCTTACAGAAGCTGTAGGTAAAAAAGTACAGTTGGTAGGTGATGATTTGTTTGTAACCAATGTGGAGCGTTTACAACAAGGAGTAGATAAAGGTATTGCAAATGGTTTGCTGGTAAAAGTAAATCAGATTGGTAGCATTACCGAAACTATCAATGCAGTAGCAATGGCTCAAATGAATGGTTATAATACCATTATGAGTCACAGAAGTGGTGAAACAGAAGATGTAACTATTGCTGACTTAGCCGTTGCATTGAACTGTGGCCAGATTAAGACTGGTTCTGCTTCTCGTACCGATAGAATTGCTAAATACAACCAATTAATTCGTATTGAAGAAGAATTGGGTAATACTGGTGTTTTCTTAGGAAAAGGAAAGATTAAGTTTGGTAAATAACACCTTGTTAATATCTTAATAATCGGCAGTAACAAATAAGTAGCTTATTTTTACTGCCGATTTTGTTTTTATACAATGATGAAAGAAAAAATACTCCCGCTGATATTCAATAAATACTTCGCTGCTGCAGTCATATTTGCTGTATGGATGCTATTTTTTGACCAAAGGGACTATTTTTTTGTGCACAATCTAAAAGAGCATCGTAAAGAGCTTGAAAGAAAGAAAAAGTACTATCAGGAACAAATAGATAAAGCAAAAAAAGACCTGGTAGATTTACAGAATAACCCCGCTGCTATTGAGAAATATGCCCGTGAGCACTATCTGATGAAGAAAGATGGAGAAGATATCTTTCTGATGGAAGACTCCCTTAAAACAAAAAGTATAACTCCGGAACAATAAAGAAGTTATCCACACGTTTATATAGTATCCTCCGGATTTACCCTCCGAAAGCAGTACATTTGATTAGTTACTGTTAAAATAGATTCATGCAAAAGTTTACGCAGGAACAGTTGATGCTTTATGTGTATCAACAAGCTTCACCCATCTTAAAGATGGCAATTGATAGGGTTATTAAAGAGGATGCATTGGTTGCTGAAGAGGTAAAACTCATTAAGCAGTCCAAGAAAGAATTAGACAAAGCCGGCAAAGACGGTTTAATGTCTCCTTCTACATTATCTCTGAATAAGATTATGCAATATGCCAAAAAGGCAAAGAGTTAATTAATTAAAACTACAAACCTAGATTTTGAAGTAGAGTGCTACAACAAAATCTAGGTTTATTATTAAGACCATCATTCTGATATATATTTGCTTTTAAATTGGAATTGATTGGTTATGCAAAAAAGAATCACTGGATGTATACTTTTAGTACTATTTGTATGTATGGCATTCTTAAATGCCAATGCACAATGCTCTATCTGTACTAAAACAGCATCACAACTAGGCGAAGGACCAGCACATGCTTTAAATACTGCTATTGTTTATTTGATGCTTACTCCCTTTGCTATCATTGGGTTTATTGGATACAGATGGTGGAAAAGCCAGAAAAGTAATTAGCTGTTTTTAAATCCAAATGTTTGGAAATATCTTTAGCATATACCGATAGAAAAAACTAAATTATATTACAATAGTTTTCATTAATTTTGGGGTATTAGTTTGCTTATTCTAAAATTTTATGCTGAATTTGCAACTATATAAACTATATAAATATGTCATTTAACCTGCTTGAAACAGTACAAAATCTGTTCCCAAAAGATTTCATTAATAAGACTGCGTCAATTCTGGATGAAAATCCTAAATATGTTGCAGATGGTGTATCAGGTATAATTCCTTCTGTGTTAACAGGACTTATGCAAAAAGGTACTACTTCGGAAGGATTAGCACTTATTGGTAAACACAGTAGTGATGCTAAAGAGGTAAAGTTTCATGATAGCCTTTCAAAAATAATTACCGGGAAAAACTATTCTAAATACGAGAAACTTTTTGATAGTGCAGAGGAACTATTCGGTGAAAAGCTATCTGATATTACCCATAAAGTATCTATCAATTCAGGATTAAGGGAAACTTCCGCAAACTGGTTGATAAGATTGATAACTCCAACAGCTTTAGGAGTATTGGGAGAACATATCAAAAAGAATAAATTAAACATAACTGATGCTGCTCAGTTAGTAGCAAAAGAAAAAGATGCTATTATTAAAGCAGTACCTGAAGAATACAATTTAACTACTCTTTTTGGATTCAATAGTCTACAGGACATTGGCAATAAATTTTCTGATTCTGTATCATTTACTCATCCAGAAGAATTAAAAATACCAGATATAACACCTATTGAGGAAGTAAAACTTCCTGAACCTATTCAACATATTGAAGAAGTTAAAATACCAGAAGTTATTACACATGTTGAAGAATTAGTTCCTGCCATTCAAGAAGAAATAAAGATAGCAGAACCAATTATAGAGCAACCAATTATTCCGGAGATAAAGGCTCCTATTATTGAATCTACTACCGCGAAGGATTTTAAAACTGTTGTAGTTACTTCCAATAATGCAAATTCAGAAAATCAAGCGAGACCAGTAAAGGTTCAAAATAGTGCCGCTGTAAAATGGCAGGTACTTAGCTGGTCACTAATAAT
>CAIVPM010000090.1 GCA_903907815.1 uncultured Chitinophagaceae bacterium
GACATCAAGAAAAATTATTCAAAGTTGTAAAAGATGGCGAACTTGTAGTAAAAAAAATAGATTGTCGTGGTAATCATGGATGGCAAATTACTAGCCCATCTAATTTTATTGAATCAACAAAACAACAAACTAAAGAAATGCTTTTAGAAATTATACACCATTTTCCAGTCAAAGTATATTTTGACATTGATGGAAAGAACCCTAATGAATGTAATCTTAATATTATCAAGCCTATTATTAATAAATACTTCAACAACCCTAAAATGTCTATCAGTGGCTACGAATCAGATGAAAAGAACAGCTACCATATCGTATTACCTGAATTATTAATCAAAGATGAAAATGATCTAACAAGTATGAAAAAATTAGTATTAAAGATGAAACAAGAAAATGAATATTTTGATACATGTGTTTATCATGTCAATCGTGCTATGAAATGTATAAATCAATGTAAGCCTAATGCTAGAAGACAACTAATAATCGAAGATGATGTATATGAAAATCATTTTATTACTTGTGCCATCAACAAGACATCTAAACCTTTTGAATTTGAAATAGACTATGATGATAATAATATTAAAATAATTGATTTACCTAAGATCACTAACAAGATGAAACAAACTTTTGATGAAACTATCAAGACAATTACACCTGAACAATATGCTAATGCTTTATACAATCTTAATTTAATACCTGTAAATGATCAATTAACTAATACATGGCAATATGCCTGCTATGCTAAACACAACGGCATATCATTCAATGACTTCTGGACATGGGCAAAGCAAAAGAATGATACCGTAGAACGCTACAATAAATACTTAAAATCATGGGCATCTATCAATCCTAATTCTGAAATTAAATATACCTTAAACTGGTGTAAAAAAATCGTAAGTGCTTTATTTCCTGACTATAACCAATATGACGATATAATGACTAGAACTTTCTTAAAGTCTTTTAGTATCCCTAGTGTAAAGATACCTATCTTAAAGATGAAAACATATGAAACAGCTGATATCAAGACCAATCATTACCAAACATCACACAAAGCTGCTTTATTCAATATCGGTATGGGTGGCGGTAAGACTGGTGCTACTGTAAAATATATCAAAGATACAAAAAAGACCTTCGTATGGTTATCAGTTCGTAGAACACTAGCCAGAAATACTATTCAACGCTTCACTGATGAAAAAATTGATGTTTATAATTACTTAAGTGATAACAACAGCAAAACTAAATCAACTAAAATTAACAGTGCTAAATCATTACTTATTTCTACTGAATCATTACACTATTTAGAAGATACCACTAAATTTGATGTTTTAGTAATTGATGAAATTGAAAGCTTATTAATGGTATGGCCTAACAAGACACACGACTTACATAGAAATGAAAATTTCAATAACTTCAAAGCCTTATTTAACAACTGTAAAAAAGTAATCTTATTAGATGCTTTCATTACCATCAGAACAATCAACTTCTTAAAATCATTAGGTATCGATGACATAATAACATATACATGCGACTACAAAATGCCCGAACGTAAAGTAATTGAAAATCACACCGAAGAAGATATGAAAAATAAAATAATAACTGATATCAAAGATGGTAAGAAGCTTTATATCTTCTATCCTTTCCTTAACAAAGGTAAAGGTCATGCTGGTATCGAAGACTTCAAAAATGAACTTAAAAATAAATGTAATCTATCTGAAGCTGATATTAGATGTTATCATTCTATGTCATCTGGTAAGGTCAATAAAGATTTAGACAATGTAAAAGAAGCATGGAAAAATACAAAGGTTGTATTAACCACCACAAAAATTACAGTCGGTGTAAATTATGATGGCTTAGACTTCCACAAAATTTACTTATACGCTTCTGGACGTTGTTCTTCACGTGATATTATCCAAACATCACTAAGAATCAGATGCCCATCTAATCATGATATCAATATGTATTTTTTTGATAAACTTAGTGTAGACCTATTTGAACTTGATCAAAAGTATATAAAAAATGAAGACCTAATTTACAACAGCTTAATAGGTGATATCAAAATTGAAAGATTTGCTGAATTCATACCATCTTTTAAAATGCTTGGATCACTATCAGGATTTAATACTAATGATATAACTGACAAGAAAAAAATTACTAAAAAGAATACTTATGATCTTAAAGATCCTAAAACAGGTGAAATCGTAAAATGTATTATGGCTTATGACGATGTAGATACTATCACAGATGAAGAACGTATCAAATTAGAAATTGAAAAAGATTGGGTAGATGATTCTAGCATGGAAGAAAAACTAATGATCAAAAAGAACTATTTCGATAACAAATTTTCAAATGTATCTAAAAAAGATCGTGCTTTTATCTGGAATAACAGATTAGAAGACAATTATAAAAAGTTCTACGATCCTATCGTCAGAAATATCGAAGATGATAATCAATGTCGTATCGTTGAATTAAAACGTGGCTTTACATTATCAGAAAAGACCATTACATTAATGAAGTCAAGATTTTCAGAAAAACAAGATATGAAAAACCCTTCAACCATGGCAATCAAAATTTTAGATAGTATGTTAGGTGGATTCAAGTCTGTCAAAGGTGAAATCAAAATAGACGATGAATTAGTTCGTCTTTATGAAATCAGTGTAAATAACACCAAAGATTCATCTAACTTTATTGATTAATTTAA
>CAIVPM010000091.1 GCA_903907815.1 uncultured Chitinophagaceae bacterium
CAAAATTCCACCAGATTCCCAATCGGAACCAAAGTCCTGGATTTGGATATAATTGTGTGTGAAAACTATACTTATTAAAAGAAAAACTCTGTCCCATAGTGTTCAGATTTTCTACTCTGGTAAAGAGTTTGAAACTCTTAATCCTGAAATTAAAGAAGAAATTAATATCTGGTCTGTTAGAAGACTTATAAGCGTTCTGATAAAAAAACTGTCCGGTAATAGGGCTATAATCCGAAGGACTATAATCTGTATAATATTTTGCTTCAAACCCAGTAGAAAGAAATAGATTCTTGAAAAAATTGCCTTCAAAAGCAATTCTGTGGCGCATAAACAACAATGGAATATTTACAGGTGCTCCAGAAGTTGACTGTTGAAGATGAGCTTCAATATACCAGTTAAAATATTTATTCAGTTTAAACTTCTTTTCCGCAGTAATATGTAAAATATTAAATAATGTCTTCTCTTGTTTAGCAGTAAAAAAGCTATCAAAATACAAGAAATTATTTACCAGATAATACTCTCCTTTTAAGACAAACTTGGCAGCAATATTTTCGTATTCAGCAGAAAGTCTGGTGATATTCTGCTTATTAAAATTCTGTTTATCCTTTATATAAAAGCCTGTTTGAGGTGTAAATATGAATGATGGAGAACTATTTACGTTCTGAAATCCTAATCCAAGATTACCAATTTTCTTGCTTAAAACTCTTTTTAAGGAAACAGAAGCTGAATAATCACCCGAATGATACCCATTAAAATACAATTGTCCATTCGCATCTATATCCCAGACATTATTCTTAGTCCTGTTTTTGTATTCTACAACACCTATCAGGTTATAGTACTTATTGGTAGTTGTGTCATTAAAAGTTCCCTTAAACGACTGAAAAATGCCGCCAAATTTAAAATACTGACTAACATTCTTTTTATCAGGATACGTTACAATACTCAATTCATTACTAAATAAAGTCCAGTGATCTTTAAAGCTGATGCCAGCATTAGTATCAAGTTTTATATGATAATTGTTTAAATAACTAACCGTGTCCACTTGATAGTCAATAAATTTATATTCACTGCCTTCTATGAAGATAGTATGTTGAATACTAAGTCTTGGATAAAAAAGTCTTACAAGTGTTGTATCATTTATTCTTAAAGAATCTTTTTGCCCTATATCGTAATGATGTCGGAATAATAATTGACTCTGGTTATACACATTCCCTGTGTTTACCGTAGTATTAAATGGATTACGATATGCATTGGCGACATTTCCAAGGCGGGTTTCTACTTCAAAAGGATCGCTTAAGGATAATGATTTCAATTTCGACAAACTATCCAATCCTCCGTTTTCTGATGATGCATTACTATTATCTATAAAAATCATATGCCATTCATATCGCTTATTCGGCGATTTATAATGCGTAGTAAACCTAATATTACTATTGCTGGCATTTTGATTTCTTAAAAATCCTGGTGTATTACTAAACCGGTATTCCAATGAAAAATTGAAATTATCCTTATGATTCTGGGTATGAATTAAATCTACTATCTGTTCTGAATTGCTCCCAAGCATATAGGAAAGCATGGTGTAAGGCTTAGTAGTATTATAGAATTTAGTATTTTCAACAGAGAAATTATATAAATCATATTGATGAAATCCGGCATCAAATCCTGCTTTTAAAGAAGGGGCAAACAATACACTTTTAACTGCTGTACCATAATTTCCAAGATTATAGGTGTAATAGGGTAAAATAAACCTTTTGTGAAAGTCATTTAATGATGAATCAAGCAATTTATTTCTGGTAGAATTATATTCCCTGTAAAAAATAGTGATACTATCAGCCAGATCATTTCTATGTTGTAAGAAAGAACTGTCTTTTTTGGAAGAATTAGATTGATTATCTGTCGTTGAGTTATTGGTATTGGATGGAATTCTATCATTTAAACGCAACTGAGCGGATAGATTCGATACCGTTAATAATAAAATAATATATAAATAAAGCCTTTTTGACATAATTAATTGATGACGCAAATGTAATGTTTAGCTTATATAAAGGCTTTGTAAAAAGCTATTTTACTATATTTCTTAACCTAAAGCAAAACAAAATACAAATTTTGTGTAACATATACACTACACTGTGTAGTATTTATAAGACAACAACTTGTACTATTTTGATATTGTATAACAATTCTTTAGCATTCATATTTGCACTGTTAATGATATAGTACAAAAAATATCGAAAAGTTCTTAAAATTGGTTCTCAAAGTCAAGGAAGTCTCCGTTTTTACCATCCAGTGTTATTTCCTACGATAATCTAAAGGGAGTTATCCTTTTACTTTGAAAAATAGTAAAGCAAGTAAATTCATTGCTTGCTTTACTCCTTGACAAGAAAATCAGTATTAGAATTAACTTAATCGTACCAATGTAACTGATATATGAAGCAAAATGTAACATTTTTAGCATTCTTTCTCTTATGTTTTGGAATTACTGTTTATGGGTTTACTAATAATCAAACCTTACGTAAATCAACCAATAGTAAAAATTTAATTGCTGATAAAATGGAAAATAACGGTAAGGATAATGTTGCAGTTGTTTTTCCTAATCCTGAATCCGGCATCTTAAATCTTCATTGTCCCACAAACTTAATACCACCAATATCTGTAAAAGCATTTAATCAAAAAGATAATCTTGTAAAACATATTCATGCTTTAATTCCGGAAGGTAGTAACAAAAACAGATTTATTCAATTCAATACTACCGGATTAGAAAAAGGTGCTTACAAAATAATTTTATCCGATATAAATGGCAAAAACACTGAAAGAAAGATTGTAATAGAAAAATAATGATTTGATCATTATCAAAACTGCCCCGTCTTTATCCATTATACCAGATCCAATTCCTGGAAAAACCTAAACCCCTATTTTAAAATTTTTCGAATTTTAATACCTTTATCTCTTTCCTTTTATAATATAGTTGTCCTAATATTTTGAAACAAAAGGTCAATCCATACCTTTGCGCACTTTATTTTCAAATAATTAAACAGACCTCAGCTATATTATAAGATGAAATATCAGAACGAGATAAATACACGCAGAACTTTCGCTATCATTTCTCACCCAGATGCTGGTAAAACTACTTTAACAGAAAAACTTTTGTTATTTGGTGGCGCTATTCAAACAGCTGGTGCAGTAAAAAGCAATAAAATTAAGAAACATGCTACCAGTGATTTCATGGAAATTGAACGTCAGCGTGGTATTAGTGTGGCTACCAGTGTAATGACATTTGAGTACAAAAATTGCCTGATAAACCTATTGGATACTCCCGGACACAAAGATTTTGCCGAAGACACCTACCGAACTTTAACCGCAGTAGATAGTGTAATTCTGGTTATTGATAGCGTAAATGGTGTAGAAGCACAGACAAAATGGTTGATGGAAGTTTGTAGAATGCGTGATACTCCCGTAATTGTTTTCATTAATAAAATGGATAGAGATGGTAAAAACCGTTTCGATCTGTTGGAGGAAATTGAGAATGAACTCAATATCAGTCTTCACCCAATGTCCTGGCCAATAAATAGTGGTAAAGATTTTAAAGGTGTTTATGACATCCATAATAAAAACCTGATTCTTTTTACGGCCAATACAAAGGCTGAAGATGAAGATGTTCTGGAAATTCAGGACTTAAGCAATCCTTTACTGGACAATAAAGTGGGAGAAAGAGATGCCGCAATCCTTAGAGAAGATATAGAACTGATTGATGGTGTTTATGGTGAATTAACTAAAGAAGATTATTTATCAGCCAAAATTGCACCCGTTTTCTTTGGTTCTGCAGTAAATAACTTTGGTGTAAAAGAGATGCTGGACATTTTTATCACTATTGCTCCTACCCCACTCGATCGTCAGACAAGTGTAAGAGAAGTAAAAGCAAATGAAGATAAGTTCAGTGGTTTTATTTTTAAAATTCATGCCAATCTTGATCCTAAGCACAGAGATAGAATTGCCTTCATGAGAATTTGTAGCGGTAAATTCGAACGAAATACCTATTACCATCATGTAAGGTTAGATAAAGATGTACGTTTTAGTAATCCATATTCTTTCTTAGCTCGTAGTAAAGACGTAATTGAAGAAGCCTTTCCTGGCGATGTAATTGGTTTATTTGATACTGGTAATTTTAAAATTGGTGATACCCTTACCGAAGGAGAAAACTTCTACTTTGTTGGAATTCCTACTTTCTCTCCAGAAATCTTCAAAGAGATTGTAAATAAAGACCCTATGAAAACTAAACAGATGGAAAAAGGGGTTCAACAGTTAACCGATGAAGGAGTAGCACAATTATTTACACAACATGGGGGTAATAAAAAGATTATTGGTTGTGTGGGAGATCTTCAATTCGAGGTAATTCAGTACCGTTTATTACATGAATATGGTGCTTCCTGCGAATTTAGAACATTACCTTTTTATAAAGCTTGCTGGCTTACCTCAGACAATCAGAATAAACTGGATGATTTCCTTCGATTTAAGCAACAGAATGCTGCATTAGATAAAGATAACCATCCTGTTTACCTTGCACAGAGCGAATGGTACTTAAATACGGAGATTACCAATAATCCAGATATTAAGTTTCATTTTAGTAGCGAAATACATAAATAAATTAGCTAATTTGCTAATGTGCTGATTAGCTAATTAATAACAAGAATACTAATACTTTTCTTTATGAGGTTTGACAATTGCATTTCAATTCTTAATTCATAATTCATAATTATAATATTTTGGAACAAAATAAAAGGAATCCCTGGTTACCCATCTTCTTTTCGGTAGTAATGATACTGGGTATATTTATAGGGTACGAATTGCGCGATAAAACGGGTTATGGTTCTATCCTTTCAAAACCTACCTCCTCTTCTGTTGCTGAAGTGCTTAAACTTATACAATCAAAGTATGTAGATGAGGTTGCAATTGATAGTATCAGTACCAATGTTATCAATAATTTGCTGGCTTCTCTTGATCCTCATAGCAGCTATATTCCTGCTGATGAACTTGCCGAAGTGAATGATGAAATAATGGGTAACTTTCAGGGGATTGGTATAGAATATCAACTGATTAATGACAGTCTGAATGTAATAAAGGTTTTACCTGATGGTCCTGCAAAAAAAGCCGGATTACTTACAGGAGATATTTGTATTAAAGCAAACGATTCTATCAAACTTTCTGGTGGACATATTAAACCAGAACAGATTCGTAAATACTTAAGAGGATTAAATGGTTCAAATTTAAAAATGACCGTTATCCGCAATGGTAAACAACAGGATTTTAATATTCAACGTGCTATAATAAACATCCCTTCTGTTGATGCAACTTATCTTGTAGATTCCGCTACAGGCTATATTCATGTAAATAAATTTACCGAACAGACACACCTCGAGTTTATGAAAAGTCTGGACACTTTAAATAAACAACATATATCAAAACTAATAGTGGATTTGCGTGGCAATGGTGGTGGATTAATGGAAGCAGCTGCCCAGATTGCCGACGAATTTCTTACAGGTGAAAAATTAATTGTTTACACCGAAGGCGTTAATTCAAAGCGTATTAATTATACCTGCAGAAAAGATGGCATGTTCGAAGAAGGCAAGCTGATTGTATTAGTAGATGAAACTTCTGCTTCTGCCAGCGAAGTACTAACAGGTGCTTTGCAGGATTGGGACAGAGCAACTATTGTAGGCAGACGTTCGTACGGAAAAGGTCTTGTACAACAACAGTTTATGCTGAGCGACGGTAGTGCTGTAAGGCTTACTACTGCTAAGTATTATACGCCTCTTGGCCGCAACATTCAAAAGCCTTATCATAAAGATAAAGAACAGTATAAAGAAGAAATATTTAACCGTTATCATCATAGCAATCAGCAGGATAACTATGATAGTTTTAAATTAACTGCAAAGACATTTAAAACACCAAAAGGACATATTGTTTATGGTGGTGGCGGAATTACACCCGATTACAATGTTCCTTTCGATACTACTATTATTCATAGCGTTTATGCAAAATTATTGTCAAACGACATGCTGAATATTTTTGCATATCACTGGTACTTAGCCCATCGCAATGCCTTTTCGTCTGTAAAAGATTATCAGTTATTACAACAGACTTTTGATACTCAAAAAGGATGGTGGAATGAGGTAGAGACTTTTGCAAAACAACATACTATTTCTTTAGCTGGAACTACCCCTAAGGACAAGGAAAGAATACGTATTAATATCACTTCTTTTTTAGCACATGTGTTACTCAACAAGTCGGCCTCTACTCAGATTATCAATCAGGACGATGAAACAGTATTGAAAGCTATAGAACTATTAAAATAACAACTTATTTTGCAGCAAAATAAATCGGCTAATATGGAACTCAAAGGCAAGAAAGCAAGTGAAAGCTTTACTATCATGAGCGAGTTGGTTTTTCCCAATGACACCAACGGTTACGGCAATCTTATGGGTGGCCGATTAATGTTCTGGATGGACGTAGCGGCCGCTATTGCTGCTGGCAAACATTGCAACACTGCCTGTATGACGGCCGGTGTAGATAACCTTAGTTTTCACAACCCTATTAAGCTTAGTAATATTGTACATATTCATGCACAGGTTTCCCGGGCTTTTAATAGCTCTATGGAAATATATATAAAGGTTTGGGGCGAAGATTTATTGCAGCAGTACAAGTACGAAAGCAATGAAGCCTACTTTACTTTTGTAGCCTTGGATCCTAACCGCAGACCACGTCCTGTACCGCCTTTAATACCAGAGACAGAAGAAGAAATAGCCTTATACGAAGGAGCACTAAAAAGAAGACAGATAAGACTACTATTGGGCGGTAAATTAAAAGTGGAAGACATACCTGATATGAACAATTTCTTCAAAAACACGTTGAAGTAACTATGAATAAAATTGTTGTTGCTGTTACGGGTGCAAGTGGTTCTATTTATGCAAAAGTATTGCTGGATAAATTAATTAGTTTATCCAATCAATCTATCGAAGTTGCCTTGGTAATGAGCCATAATGCGCAGGATGTATGGCAACATGAATTAGGTAACAAAGACTATGAAAATTACCCGGTAAAAAAATATTCCACCAACGATTTTATGGCACCCTTTGCTTCAGGTTCTTCCGCCTATAATACTATGATGGTTGTACCCTGTAGTATGGGCACCCTTGGCCGTATAGCAGGTGGTATAAGCGACAGTCTTATTACCCGCGCTGCCGATGTAATGCTGAAAGAAAGGAAGAAACTGATACTGATGGTTCGCGAAACGCCTTACAATTTTATCCATATCCGCAACATGAAAACTATTACCCTTGCAGGTGGTATTATTGCCCCTGCCACCCCATCTTTTTATAGCCGTCCTCAAACCATCGAAGAGGTTGCTGCTACCGTTACCGATCGTTTACTGGATCTTGCAGGTATTGATCATAAAAGCTACCGTTGGGGACAGTAGATGTAAAGTGCTTAATTAAAATATTGAATTAATTATCCATTATCAATTTTCCATTATCAATTAATTTGGGCAGGCCTTTGGCCCCCGCTATCATTCCAATCTTTTGCTGCGCCTATATTAGAACTTATTGTAAGTAACCAGTAAGGCGCATCAAAAGGATTTTCCCTTCTATCGGTTTTGCAATACAAATACACCTGTGTTATATAAATTCGAATATCATTCTACCAAAATGTCATTAGCATGCCCACTTCAATAAAGAGCATACTCTTTACAGTTCAACGATAGTCTTGTTCTTTTTGCTGATGGGGCTTTTCACAACAGAGCATGCCCTGTTCACTAAAGAGCATAGTCTTTACAGTTCAACGATAGCCTTGTTCTTTTTGCTGATGGGGCTTTTCACAACAGAGCATGCCCTGTTCACTAAAGAGCATAGTCTTTACAGTACAACGATAGCCTTGTTCTTTATACCGATGGGTCTTTTCACAACAGAGCATGCCCTGTTCACTAAAGAGCATAGTCTTTACAGTACAACGATAGCCTTGTTCTTTATGCTGATGGGGCTTTTCACAACAGAGCATGCCTTATTCACTATAGAGCATACTCTTTACAGTACAACGATAGCCTTATTCTTTATGCTGATGGGTCTTTTCACAACAGAGCATACCCTGTACTGTAAAGAGCATACTCATTACAGTACAACGATGGTTTTATTCTTTATAATAATAAGTCAGGTCACTTAATAGCATGCTCTTTTAAATGCTACAATACCTGCTATATTTAATTCTTACCTGTATTTAAGGATGATTCACTTTCATTTACAATAACTATCTATACAATGTTTACTAATTTAATTTTATATATTTACACATCAAATAGATGTTCCTGATTATGAATCGTATAATCCAACTATTTCTGATTACATTGATCTTCTGCTCCTGTTTTACTTCTAAACTGCTGGAAGAAGATACCAATGTTTCTGCTATAGCACCTAAAGATTATTCCTTTAACAGGGCATATTATACCAGCGATAGTATTCTTCATCTGGATTTTAATAATCTTAATAGCAAAACAGAAAAAACAAGTTACTTTAGTACATCTTTCGATATCAATACTATTCTGAAGGAGTTTGATAGAATAAAAGAAAACAAAAACGCAAATTTCAAAGGCCGTTTTTCTCGCAAATTCAATATTATAAGTGGGGCAAATCTGGTTATAGATTCAACCTGTAATATTAATAATTATTACCCCGAGGCAACTTTACTAAGTTTCGATGAAATAAAAGTGACGTACCAAACTAAGTTAAGTCCTGTTCCAGACAGTAGCTTGATAATGTATACCGATGTTATAGCTGACAACTGTATTATGAAACCCAGATATAGTAACTGCAATTATTATAGTCCGGTTGCAGCCATCAATTCACCTTGGTATGTATATGTTATTCCAACACTTTCCTCTCCTAACAGGTATGTAGCTCTTAGAATACCGCTAAGAAACAGTGAAACTAAAATGAAATATTTACCTTTTACTTTAATAATGGATATCGTTACAAGTCCTATACAATTTGGGTTTTATTGCATAACCCATACATCAGATAAAGGAACAAATGGTAGCAAACCCAACAGAGTAGACAATTCTAAGCCACCACCTGTAAGACATAAATAATACATGAATAGTTATTGACTATAAATTATTATTTATAGCATCCTGACTTCTATCAATTCCCCAGCTAAGGAAACATCCAAGAAAGTAAAATTGATTAGCAGGTGGATTAATAGGTTGTTTTATTCCATGATAAGAATAATTATATCCATATACCTGATTGGTATTTAATACATTCGTCATACTGGCTACAATTACAATAAATGTTTTGGAATTTTGCTTACCAAGATTAGGTAAATAGTTCAAGCTAAATCCAAGATTACTAAAAGGATCTGTCATCCCTCTATCTCTTAAATAATACTTGTTATTATTATCAGCAACTACATCGTAATAGGGACGACCAGTTGCATAGGAATAGGTAAAATTGAATCCAGTTTTTATACTGGTATAAAACTTTTTCAATACAAGACTGGCAGTATGATTAGCTGCAAAATTGGGCTGAAGCTGCTCTGGATAATTCAGATAGTTTCTTTTGGTATCCAGGTAGGAATAACTTATCCAGTAATCAACATTCTTCAAGGTTTTCTTATCTCTCCAGAATACTTCAACTCCTCTTGCGAATCCATCACCGCTATTATTATATGGATAGTTGGAAGTCTTTACTAAGTCTTCGTATTGTTTATAAAAAGCTTCTACTCTAAAAGTATAAAAGCTATTCATTTTCTGATAATTAGCTATATAATGTGTTGCTTTTGTCATGCCCATATTAGGAGAAAAATACAGGTACATATTTTCTGGTTTCTGATAAAAAGTACCATAAGCCAGACTCATCTGTGCATCCTTACCGGTTTTATATGCAAGGGATAATCTTGGAGCAATATCCGACTTGTTTAATAAAGAAGAATGTTCAAACCTTACCCCTGCTTTAGCTGCTATATTATTGGTAACATAAATATCTGTTTCTGCAAACAAAGCACTCAGATTATCTTCCAGCAATAAAGGCGTGGAAGGGTTACTTGCATTGGATGATTGATAATTTATTTTAGTATAAGAATACCAGTATTCCCCTCCTACCCTCAATAAACTGATCCCTCTTAGCTTCTTTTCAAACACCGCTTTCCCTTGCGATAAATCCTGACGGTTCTTTAAAGCAAAACTCCCAGAATCAATGTATGAAAGGCTTGTCTTTACTGGATTATTATAGGCATCCTGTATCTGCGCATTTATATTATCATTACTGGTACTGTAACCTGTTGCCAGATTCATTTTCCATCCTCTACCAATAGAACCTTTATAGCTAACATTGTTATACCAGGTAGCGTTATCAAGTCCAAAAGCGTTCTTCAATAAAGCACTATCAATATTAGCCCTTCTTAATCCCAGTTTATTATAATTAAAGGAAGTATAGAACTTCACCATTCCACCTTTCTTTGTTTTAAATCGGTAGTTAGCTTCTGCTGAATGATACTCAGGAGCATGAAAATAATCGGGCTTTTGTTTTACAATCTGAAAGTAAGCAGTAACATTGGTATATCCATAATTAATACCCCATGAAGACTTTTTATTCCTGGCCAGATGTTGTGTACCTGCACCTATGAATAGTGGGGAAATAGAACCATCAATCTCCGAACGTTCCGGCAAATCAATTGATTCCAGTATTAAAGCAGAAGACAGTGCCTGACCATACAATGCTGAATACCCTCCGGTACTAAACACTGTACCTTTAAAAAGAAAAGGTGAAAAACGACCTCTTTGTGCTATATCCTGAACGCTACTGTAATAAGGATTGTTCACTAAAGTACCATCTATAAACTGTTTGGTTTCATATCCTGCACCACCTCTTACAAAAAGGCCTTCCTGCTCTCCTACTTGTTGGGCTCCAGGTAAAGTTTTTAAAGCGGTAGATATATCGCCATTACTACCAGCAGTGGTAACAATATCCAAAGAACTCATTACAGTAGCCGCGCGTTTCTTATCTCCGGCTTCAAATGCCCCGGCAGTAATAGTAACCGCTTTTAATTCGTTCAACTCTTCCTTCAGAATACAGTTAATTTTAATAGGTTCTTTATCAATCATAACCTTCTGACTGTATGATTTGAAGCCTACAAACTTCACTTCAACTTCCAGATTTCCCTTTTCAGTTGTTACAAAAGAAAAGTGACCGAAGCTATCAGAAACAGCTCCGTCATAAGTATCTTTTAAGGTAATATTGGCGCTATGCAATGGAGCACCTTTGGTATTGCGGACGGTACCAGATATCTTAACCTGTCCAATAGATTTAAAGGAAATAATAATTCCCAGTATTAGTAGCAGTTTATACATTGTTTTAGTTTATTGCAGTGCAAACATATCTAAGAATGCGTAAAACTTACATCCGCTCATCAAGAAAAGTAGTAAAAAAATGTATAAGTATTTTCATTAATTAATGACATTATCGTTTCTACATTCTGAAAAATCCTTATCAATTCATTAAGGTATTTGTTAATAATAATGCTATAAATAAACCTTTACCTATCTTACAATTCTAATTGAATATTAACTTATTAAAGCAAAAGTTATATTATCTAACATTTACTTTTGCTCACTTATTTAAAATAGAACATGAAATACTTTTTAACTCTTGTCAGTATATTATTCATTTCAACAATAGTGTTTGCTCAAATGCCCGGAGGAGGTTTTGCCGGAAGAGCAGGTGGTGCAGGCAGAATGAATATTGGACATTTTTACGGTAAAATTGTAGATAGTAAAACAGGTAAAGGAATTGGAGCGGTGACTATCCAATTGACCGGCAATAAATTTGACACTACTACTAAACAAATGAAACAAGCCATTCTTAAAACAGTGTTAAGTGAAAAGAATGGTGACTTTAGTCTGGAAAACCTTCCTGTAATGGGGAACTTTAAATTAAATATTTCCAGAGTAAGTTATAAGGCAATTACCCAACAATTAACCTTTGGTATTAAAATGCCTGCTGCCGGACAAACGCCAGATATGCAGCAGATGCTTTCTATGGTAGATAAGGATCTTGGCAATATAAAAATGGAACAGGATGTAACAGCCCTTGGTGATATTACCATCACTACTACCCGTCCTGCTTTTGAAATGGGCGTAGACAGAAAGATATTTAATGTAGATAAAAACATTGTTAGTTCAGGTCAGAGTGCTACCGAACTAATGAAAACTATACCTTCTTTAAGTGTTGATATTGATGGGAATGTTACTCTTAGAAATGCTGCTCCTACAATATTTGTTGATGGCAGACCTACTACACTTACTTTAGATCAGATACCTTCCGATATTATTGATAAAGTAGAAATCATTACTAATCCTTCTGCTAAGTTTGATGCGTCGGGAGGTAATGCTGGTATCTTAAATATCGTTTTAAAGAAGAACAAAAAGAATGGATACAATGGAGGAGTAAGAGCTGGTGTAGATTCGAGAGGAAAAGTAAATGGTGGTGTTGATTTTAACTTCCGCCAAAATAAAGTGAACTTTTTTGGAAGTGTAAATTATAATCAGCGTAAATCTTTACCCTACAATCAAACTACCAAAAAGGTTAGTTTAGGTACCGACATCTACAATACCTATAGCCATGATTCTGCCAACAATGAAGGTTACTTTAGTTTTTACCGTGCAGGGCTTGATTACTTTATAGATAATAGAAACACCATTACTGTTTCCGGTAACTTCCATAAAGGGCACTTTGATAATGATGATCCTCAACTGATAGATAGTTCTAAGAATGGAGGATTGATAAATACCAGTACTAAAAATTCTGTGTCCAATACAGACTTTCAAAATGCTGGGGCACAACTTAGTTTTAAACACAACTTTGCTAAGAATGGACATGCTTTAAGTTTCGACTTTAATTACAACTCCAGTACACCTAATTCAATCAGTAATATTACTTATCCTGCATATGTACAAAAGAGTAATAGTACTGGATATAATCACTTCTTTACATTCCAGACTGACTATGAAAATCAGTTAACGGAGAATACAAAATTTGAGGCAGGTGCGAGAGGTGCTATCCGTGATTTCAGAAGCGATAATAGTCAGTATATAAATAATGTATTAAACAACACTATCAGTAGTCATTATGGTTTTACCGATAGAGTATTTGCTGGTTATGCTACTTATTCAATTAAGGCCAAGAACTGGAATTACTTATTAGGGTTAAGAGCAGAAAGCTCCAACTACAATGGAATGCTGGACAATATAGATTCAAGTAATATAAAAGTAAACTACCCTATCAGTTTATTTCCAAGTGTATTTATTACCTATAAAATTAATAGTAAGCAAGACTTTCAGATCAATTATTCCCGTAGAGTTAATCGCCCTAACTTCTTCCAGCTATTACCAGTGTACAACTTCACCGATCCTCAAAATCCAAGTGTAGGTAATACAGGACTAAATCCTGAGTTCACCAATTCATTCGAATTGTCTTACAGTAACAGTTATATTAAAGGAAGTAATTTATTAATTACTGCTTACTTTAAAGGAACCTCTAATCTTATAACGCAATACGCTTATAAGGATATCAATAAGAGTATCCCAAATGCCACTGATAGTCTGTACTATATTAGTTATATTAACGCTAACAATAGTATAGCTTATGGGCTGGAAGTAACCAACAAATCGCAGCTTACTAAATGGTGGGATATAACTGCCAATGTCAACTTCTTTGATTCTAAATTAAGTGCTACAATTCCAGGACAAAATGTAGATAATTCCTTACTCAGCTGGTTCGGGAAATTGAACAGTAACTTTAAAATTGCAAAAGGATTAACCTTACAATTAACTGGCGAATGGACTTCTAAGATACTGGTACCGAAAGGTGGCGGTGGAGGTGGAATGGGTGGAGGCCGTGGTGGTGGTCCATTTGGTGGAGGCTCACAGAATCTTGCTCAAGGATATATAGAGCCAAGATACTGGGATGTAGATGTAGCTATAAAGAAAGAATGGACATGGAAAAGTGGTGAATCCTTCTCCATTAATTTAAGTTCAAATGATATATTCAGAACGCATACAAAGACCTATACTGCCTTTACTGGATTCGAACAACAAACAGACCGTATGAGAGACCCTCAAGTTGTGAGATTAAATCTTACATATCGTTTTGGTAAAGTTGATGTTTCCCTCTTTAAACGTAAGAATACTAAAGCTGAAAACGGTGGAGGAATGGATATGATGCAATAATTTATTCTGGGAGTTAGGAGATAGAATATAGGAGACAGGAGAATACAGAAATACATTTCTTGTAATAATACAAAAGCTGCAAGTTGCTGGTAAATATATACCTACAACTTGCTGTTTTCAATTTGTTTAATTTAGAATTGTATTCTCCTATATTCTATCTCCTACCTCCTATCGTTTAAAAAACACATCATAAGCAAACCTTATCAGTGTTCCTACTACTACGATTAAAAAGAATATGCGGATAAATTTATTCCCTTTATGGATAGCAAGCTTAGCACCTATGATTCCACCAAGGGCATTGCAGATAGCCATAGGTATAGCAACACTCCAGATGATAGTTCCCTTAATTAAAAACAAGACAATAGAACCAGCATTAGTAGCAAGATTTACCATCTTAGCATTGGCTGAGGCATGTAAGAAGTCGATGCCCATAATAGTAATAAAAGCAAGTATTAAAAAACTACCCGTACCAGGGCCGATAAATCCATCATAGAACCCTATGATGATACTGATAATAATTGCATAGAGTATTGTTCTGCCATTGGATAACTCCTTTGAAATGTGCTGACCAAAATTCTTTTTAGTATACGTATAAACTGCTACAAGACTTAATACAACCAGTAATATTGGTTTCATGAAATCGTTGTGTACAACAGTCAACAAGGAAGAGCCTGCAAATGCAGACAAGGTAGCCAGCAACATCATCATTAGTAGTAACTTCCATTGAAGCTTAACTTTTTTAATATACTGAACAGCGGCAAAAGCTGTCCCGCTAAAGGATGGAATCTTTAAAGTTCCTACCACTGAAGCAACAGGATAAGATGGTAATAATACAAGTGCAATGGGTAATTGAATAAGCCCTCCTCCGCCAACTATAGCATCTACAAAGCCTGCAGTAAATGCCGCTATACAAAGTATTGCAAGGGTAGTATAATCCATTATTAAGAAGTTTGGCGTAATAAGTTGTAGGTTTTAAGTAAACAGACAATACAATTACATTGTAATATTATTATAGTTACTTATAAATTCTGTAAGATAAACTTAGTCATCTTATTATAAAGATGTAATCTTGTATTGCCCCCTCTTATCCCATGATTCTTATTTGGATAATAGGCACTCTCGAAATCAATGTTATTATTAATCATAGCATCAACAAACATGGCAGAATTCTGAAAGTGAACATTATCATCGGCAGTACCATGAATTATCAATAGTTTACCCTTTATATTTTTTACAAAGTTCAGTGGGGCATTATCGTGATATCCTTTGGCGTTTTCCTTCTGCGTTCTCATGTAACGCTCGGTATAAATATCATCATAATATTGCCAGTCTGTTACAGGTGCAACAGCAATAGCAGCCTTAAATATATCAGCTCCTTTGGTAATGGCAAGGCAACTCATAAAACCTCCAAAACTCCATCCCCAATGCCCAATTCTATTAGCATCCACATACGGTAAAGTAGTAACATATTTTGCAGCATCTATCTGATCTTCTATTTCATATTTACCTAACTGCAAATAAGTTTTCTTTTTAAATGCTTCCCCACGAAAACCAGTGCCAGTATTATCTATACTAACAATAATATAGCCCATTTGGGTAAGCATCTGTTGCCACATATTAGTACTACCCCAACCATTATAAACTGTTTGAGAACCAGGGCCTCCATAATTACTAAATAATACAGGATATTTCTTGGTGGAATCAAAGTCTTTCGGCTTAATCATCAAACCATTTAAAGTATCTCCATTACTATTAACAACCTTAATAAAATCTGTATTTCCTAATGCATAAGTAGCTAATGTTTGCTTCAGTTTATTATTATCTGCAAGTACCCTTACCTGCTTACCTCGACTATCATATATCGAAGTAAAAGGAGGCGTATTAATATCAGAATAACTATCAGTATAATAGGTGAAATCTGAATTAAAACTAATGGTATGTCGCCCAATTCTTTGATCATTCAGCGCGAAGCCTTTACCATCAAGATGAACCGAACAAAAGTCTTTCACCAATGGACTTCTATATGCAGCAGTGAAATACACTATAGCTTTCTTTTCGTCCACTCCTATTATTTCATCTACATCAAAATTACCTGCAGTAAGCTGTATTGTTTTCTTCGTATTTATATTCTGTAAATAGATATGGTTATAGCCATTCTTCTCGCTGGTGTATATAAAGCTTTTGCCATCCTTTAAAAAGTCTACACGCATTTTATTTACGTCTACATATGCTTTATTTGTTTCTTCATAAAGTATATTATTCTTGCCATTGGTAACATCAGTATAAAATATTATTTGCTCATTCTGTAGTCTGTTCAATCGGGTAATACAAAGCATGATATCATCTTCTGTAAATTGAATACGGGGGATATAAATATCCTTTTCAACACCAATATCCATCTTTAAATTAGTCCCCTTGTTTACATCATATACATAGATGTCTACAGTAGAGTTCTGCTCCCCTACTTTAGGATATTTATAAGTGTATTGTCCAGGATAAATACTATCCGTATATACAGGGAATGAAAAGGTTGGTACAGCCGTTTCATCAAAACGATAATATGCAATAAAGTTTCCTTTTTTGCTCCATTGAAAAGCCCTTGTAAATCCAAACTCTTCTTCGTAAACCCAGTCGCAATTGCCACTGATGATATTATTTGTTTTACCATCAGTAGTTATCTGCGTAGTATTATCCATTACAATATCCTTTATATAAAGATTATTATCTTTTACAAAAGCAACCTTACTTGCATCAGGCGAGAAGGTAGCATGTAACACTTTTTGAGGATCAAGCTGCCGCAGCTTTTTAGTATCCAGATCATATATATATACTATTGCTTTTGAGGATCTTCGGTAGATATATTCTCTGTTTACACTAATCAGCAATTTATGTTCATTAGCACTCCATTCATAATCATCCAGAGATATCTTTTTACCATTAATATCTTTTATATCTGTTGCAGCAACCAGAGTGGATACCTGTTCACCTGTTACAAAACTCTTCTTTACAATATTACCTTCTTTATCTTTTTCAGTATAATACAAACCATCATTCATACTTCTGAAACCACTGAGGTAGGTAGGATTAAAAATATTCTTTTTATAAATATCTTCAACGGTTATCTGTTTGTTTTGCGCAAAGGCAAATACAGGCATAAGAAGAAGTAAAACAATTTTCTTCATCAGTAATAATTTAGGAACAAAATAAAGGGAGAATAATTATTTCTTAGACTTATCTATAGCAGCTTTTGCAAATTTCATTAATTCTTTAGGATCAAGATAACCAGTAGTAAACAAAACAGGTTTACCATCTTCACGGGTAACTACTAAGGTAGGCAACATTGATACATTATATTGTTCTGCCAGCGTAAGCCCTACGCCCTTTTCTACATCAATAGAGGCATTGATAAAATTAGCATTAAAAAAATCGGCTACTTCTTTATTGGTGAAAGTATTCTTTTTCAGCATCTTACAAGGGCCACACCAGGTAGCATAAAGATCAACAAATATAAGTTTATGATTTTCTTTTGCCAGTTGTTGCGTTTTAGTCCAGTCCTGTTCAATAAAAACTATCTCAGTCTTATTATTTGCCTCCATACTATTATGGGTATTAAAGGCATACAATGAACCTAATACTGTACTTATTAAAGCTGTAAACAACAGGAACTTCTTTCTCATATATTAATTATAGATTTCGATTATGAAGCAATAAAGTAAATAGAAAAAACTATTGAAATAGCATAACCAAAAAACTTTATTGCATTATTAAACAATAGTTCCCTAAAAGTAGGTATAAAAAAAACTCATGCTGAACAATTAATTGTCAGCATGAGTTCCTTAAGTTCTGGCATTTGCATTAAATGCAAACAACAATCTTTTAAATGGCAGATTACCCGTGAAGAGCAGTCTTTTTGCTCATTAAAGCTTCTACTGTTTCTACATAAGCTTCATCAGCTACGCAACAGTCAACAGGACATACAGAAGCACATTGAGGCTCATCATGAAAACCTTGACACTCAGTACATTTTGAAGCAACAATAAAGTAAGTATCTACACCTACTGGAGCGTTTTTAGCATCAGCATCAACTACTGATCCATCAACCAGTGTATAGGCACCTTTAGCGGCAGTACCGTCGGCAATTGCCCACTCTACTCCACCTTCATAAATCGCATTGTTTGGACATTCGGGCTCGCAAGCTCCGCAATTAATACATTCTTCTGTGATTTTAATAGCCATATTTGTTATTTTTGATTTTGAACAGCACAAAAGTAAAAAGAAAAAACATATAAAATGGATTTAAGCAAGAGAATTGAATTGATTTATTTATTAAAAAATTACTTAACACATGACGAAAGTCATTGGAAATCTCAGAAAGACCGTGCAAGCCTTATCAATGCTTGGTTTATTCCAGAGTTCATTGAGCAATCCGTTAAGAATATTTGTGAAAATTTTCTGGAGAAAGAGAAACTAAATGAGTGGATTAGCCATTATCCGGTGCTTAACAATCCCACAAAACCTAAAAGAGTGGGCATTGTAATGGCTGGAAACATTCCTTTAGTAGGCTTTCACGATATGCTTTCTGTGTTTATCAGTGGCAATATTTCGATAATAAAACTATCTTCTAAGGACGAATTATTAATTAAACACCTGGTAAGTAAACTGATAGAGTTTAATCCAGATGCTGCCGCTTATTTTGAGTTTCAGGAGATCCTTAAAGATTGCGATGTATTTATAGCTACCGGCAGCAATAACAGTAGCAGATACTTTGAATACTACTTTGCAAAGTATCCGCATATTATCAGAAAGAACAGAACTTCAGTGGCAATACTGAATGGGGATGAGACAGCCGAAGAACTGGATTTGCTGGCCGATGATATTCAAATGTATTTTGGATTGGGTTGTAGAAACGTTACCAAACTATTTGTACCAGAAGGGTACGATTTTATTCCAGTAATGACCGCCTTGAAAAAGTATGCATACCTGATGGATTTTCATAAATACAGAAACAACTTCGACTATCACCTGGCCTTACTGATTATGAACAGTAAGTATTATATGAACAATGATTCTATTATTCTTACCGAAAATGCTTCCGTGTTCTCCCCAGTTAGTCAGGTGCATTATTCCTTTTACGAACACAAACAAAATCTGATAGATTCTTTAAAGAACAACGAAGATATTCAATGCATTGTGGGAAAAGGTTTTGTGCCTTTTGGAGAAGCGCAGAAGCCTACCTTGTTTCAGTATGCCGATGGTGTAGATACGCTTAGCTTTCTTACACAGCTTTCCTAACGGCCTTTTTATTAAACAATTTACTGTAAGTAGCGGTAATTTAACAACATCATTGAACAATAGAATAATCAATTTAATAGATTTGCCAAATGAAAATCTCTAATGAAGCAAAAGTTGGAACACTTGCAATAGTATCAATAGCGCTATTAATTTTTGGATACAACTTTTTAAGAGGACGAAGTGTAATGAAGACTGGGAACTTTTTGTATACGAAATATTCCGATGCTAAAAGTTTAATGGTATCCAATCCTGTTTATATCATTTGGTTTCAGGTAGGTAAGGTAGGATGTACGGACGTCGTGGGCGCTTTGATACTCACCAACCTGTTTCGCGTCTCTCTTTATCACATGCGAGATTATCCTGGCTTCTCGAAATGTTAAGTGCCCACGGCACAGTAGCCCCACGTCCAAGGTAGACATCTCATTGGGGAACCCAGCGTAGAATTCACAGAGATTGAGTTGATCATCATGAAACTCTCGGTCCAGGTTACGCCACACGTTGATCGCTTGTTCCTTTTCCTGATCGGACGGTGCTTTTTCCTGTGGGAATTCGTGCCACTGCAGAATGTTAAGAAGGA
>CAIVPM010000092.1 GCA_903907815.1 uncultured Chitinophagaceae bacterium
AATCTATCGGGTATTTTATTTATGGTATAGTCGTAATCTACTAAGATTGAACAGCAGCAATACCTGGCAATACTTTTCCTTCAAAGTATTCCAGCATTGCACCACCGCCTGTACTTACATAACTTACTTTATCAGCAAATCCAAACTGGTTTACAGCAGCAACACTATCTCCACCTCCTACTAAAGAGAAAGCACCTTTAGCAGTTGCATTAGCTACAGCAATTGCAACAGTTTTAGTTCCATGTTGAAATTTCTCCATTTCAAAAACACCCATTGGGCCATTCCATAAAATAGTTCTGGAGTTTTCAATAACATTGGTAAACTGATTGCATGCATCAGCAGCAATATCAAGACCCATCCAGCCATCCGGAATATTGTTCGAAGGAGCAGTAGATGTGTTTGCATCAGCAGCAAACTTATCTGCTATAATGCTATCACTTGGCAAATGAATATTCACACCTTTAGCTTCTGCTTTCTTTAAAAGGTCAATAGCAGTTTGAATTCTATCTTCTTCGCAAAGACTGTTTCCAATTTTACCACCCATTGCCTTCATAAAAGTGTATGCCATACCACCACCAATAATAATATCGGTAGCGCGTTCCAGTAAGTTTTCTATAATAAGAATCTTGTCAGAAACTTTAGCACCACCTATGATAGCACAGAATGGTTTTTCTGCTTTATGCAATACTTTTTCTGCAGCTACTACTTCGCCTTCCATTACAAAACCGAAGAATCTTTTTTCTACAGGATAGAATTTGGCAATTACTGCAGTGCTGGCATGTGCTCTGTGAGCAGTACCAAATGCATCATTCACCCAAACATCTCCCAGTTTAGAAAGTTTTTCTGCAAATGCTTCATCCCCTTTTTCTTCTTCTTTGTAGAATCGAAGATTTTCCAGCAACAAAACTTCCCCTGCCTTTAATGAAGCAGAAAGTTCTACAGCAGAAGCGCCAATGCAATCATCAGCAAACTTTACAGTTACACCACCCAGCAATTCAGAAAGGTGTGCCACCACATGCTTCAAACTATATTTATCTTCAGGACCATCTTTAGGTCTTCCTAAATGACTCATCAGTATTACACTACCACCATCTCCCAATATCTTTTTAATAGTAGGGATTGTTGCAGTCATCCTGGTATCATCGGTAATAGCAAAAGTTTGTTTATCAAGAGGAACATTAAAGTCAACTCTTATCAATGCCTTATGTCCATTGAAATTAAAGTCAGTAAATTTACTCATAACAATTTGTTTATATGAAATAAAAATGCCGGCACTAAGACCGGCATTTGAAGATATTATTTATTTGCTGATCAAACCTGCAAAGTATTTAACCGTACGAACTAACTGAGAAACGTAGCTCATTTCATTATCGTACCAGCTAACCACTTTCACCAATTGTTTGTCACCTACAGTGATAACTTTAGTTTGTGTAGCATCGAATAATGAACCGTAAGAAATACCGATTACATCAGAGCTAACAATTTCATCTTCAGTATAACCAAAGCTTTCATTGCTTGCAGCTTTCATTACAGCATTTACTTCAGCAGCGGTAGTTTTAGTAGCGCAGATAGCAGTCAATTCTGTAACAGAACCAGTAATTACAGGAACACGTTGTGCACTACCATCCAGTTTACCTTTTAATTCTGGTAATACTAAACCAATTGCTTTAGCAGCACCAGTAGAGTTAGGAACGATATTAGCAGCAGCAGCTCTTGCTCTTCTCAAATCACCTTTAGCGTGAGGAGCATCCAGTGTATTCTGATCATTAGTATAAGCGTGAATAGTAGTCATGCTACCAGCTTCAATAGTAAATGCCTGATTCAAAGCATGTGCCATTGGAGCTAAACAGTTGGTAGTACAAGATGCACCACTGATAACTGTTTCAGAACCATCCAGAATGCTATGGTTTACATTAAATACTACAGTTTTCATTTCACCAGTTGCAGGAGCAGAAATAACTACTCTCTTTGCACCAGCTTTAATGTGTAATTCAGCTTTTTCTTTATCTGTAAAGAATCCAGTTGATTCAATTACTACATCTACTCCATGCTCTCCCCAAGGAATTTGAGCAGGATCTCTTTGTGCATAAATCTTTACTTCATGTCCGTTAACTACTATTGAACTATCGGTAGAAGTAACTTCCTGATCAAAACGTCCTTGTGCACTATCATACTTTAATAAATGTGCAAGCGTTTTAGGACTGGTAAGATCGTTGATTGCAACTACTTCAATTCCGTCCATGTTGAAAATCTGACGATATACTAAACGTCCGATTCTTCCAAAGCCATTAATGGCAACTTTTACTGTACTCATATTATGTTTTTTTTTATAACCTATTTTAAAATCAGCAGCGAAAGTACACTATTAGTTTAGAATAAAACTGACATTTGTCTGCTGAACAACTGCTAACTGTCATATTTACGTCTAATAATGTGTATTTTGTACGCAAAGATATAATTATTTTAATAATTGCTTAATGTACACAATACTTAATTTAACATCTAATATCTTCGCAGCGCATGAATTTCATACAAAATATATCATTAAAAGCCTTCAATACTTTCGGAATAGACGTATCTGCCAGGCAATTTATTACTTGTACCAGCATTCAGGAATTGTCAGAAATTCTTTCGATTAATAAAGGTAATCCACTGTTAATCCTCGGAGGTGGCAGCAATATGCTCTTCACAAAAGACTTCAATGGTACCGTTATTAAAAATGAAATTAAAGGTATCGAAATTATAAAGCAGGATGATAAGCATATATATATAAAAGCAGGCGGCGGCGAAGTATGGCAGGATTTTGTAACCTATTGTGTAAATCATAATTATGGTGGCATCGAAAACCTGAGTCTTATTCCTGGTACGGTGGGCGCCTCCCCTATTCAGAATATTGGCGCTTATGGAGTAGAAATTAAAGATACTTTCCAAGAACTTACAGCCTATCATATTGAAGATAAGAAGCTGATAACTTTCAATAAGGAAGAATGCAAATTCGGCTATCGCGATAGTATCTTTAAGCATGAGTACAAAAACAAAATATTCATTGTCGATGTTACCTTTCGTTTGGACAAACACCCTGTTTTCAAAACTTCCTATGGCGACTTAGAAGCTAAGATTAAAGAACAGAATATCGAAGTACTGACTGTAAAAGCTATATCAGATATAATCTGCGATATCAGAAAGTCTAAACTGCCCGATCCTGCGGTGGTAGGCAATGCAGGTTCTTTCTTCAAGAATCCGGTTGTAGATAAAACTATCTCCAATTCTATACTTGCAAACTATCCAACAGCACCTCATTTCAAGGTTGATGATACGCACGATAAGATTCCTGCAGCATGGCTAATAGAGCAATGTGGCTGGAAAGGTAAAAGCGATGGAGAAGTTGGTTGTCATGCAAAGCAGCCCTTAGTACTAATAAATTTAGGTAACGCAGACGGACAAAGCATTTACAATTTCAGTCAAAAAATAATGGACAG
>CAIVPM010000093.1 GCA_903907815.1 uncultured Chitinophagaceae bacterium
CAAAACTTTAGACGAAGTAAGTGACTTTATTACACACCATACTAAAAAAATCACCGAAGATGTAGTAAAAAGTACCTGTGCTTTTAGCTACATCTTTGACTCAATAAAATGGACTGACTTATATGTATAAATGGTATTACTGAAACTCTCTATAGATTGTTCCAGTTTGCCCATCTCTAAATAGATCATTCCCATGTTGCTGTACACATCTTTATTCTCGATTTTAAATGTCAGGGCTTGTTTGCAATCGGCAATTGCTTTGTCGTATTCTTTTATCATGAAATAAGCTTGTGCCCGTTTATTGAAAGGTTCTATTAAGTGCTTATCCATTTGTATCGACTTAGTATACAGTTTTATAGCTTCCTCCTGTTTGTTTTGATGCAGGAAAATGTTTCCTTTTTTGCAATAGACGAGTGCATTGTCTGGAGCTTGTTTTTCTGCTATTTCTATATCCTTCATTGCATTATCAAATTGCTTTAATCCATCATAAATGGTAGATCTGTAAATGAAAGCATCACTCTGACCAGAATCTAATGTAATGGCCTTCGTAAAATCCTGCATTGCAGTAGCCATATCTTTCATTTTAAATTCAGTGTAGCCTTTATTATAATATAAATCAGCGCTTTGAAAAATATTAACTGCCATCTCATGATCTGATATTGATTCTTGGATATCTTTTTGATCATAAAACGCCATAGCCCTATTGTTGTAGGCATATGCGTTTTTATCAGGATTACTTTTAATGGCAGCAGAGTAGAATGTAATTATATCTTTATAATCCTGTGAGTGGGAATAGGATAAAAAAGAGAATAAGGAGATTAATATTATCCCTGCTGTAATTGATAATACAGGCTTTATTTTTACTTTGTATTCAGTAATGAAAAAAGAAACAGCAATAATTAAACCAATAATAGGAAGGTAAGATCTATGCTCCAGATAATTAAAGAAGTAATTTGCATTTCTAACCCTTGTAATCAATGGAAGGAATGAAAATAAAATAAACCAGAATAAACCGAAGAGTACCGTCCATTTTTTCTCTTTCCAGCTTTTGTAAGAAAAGTAAATAAATGGTAATGAAATTAATAAACCAATTGTTATTGACAGATAATCATACAGCGGTAAGGTGGTTAACCCTTGAGGTATGAAAATTTTACCAATCATGACTGGTATTTCAATCAGGTTATGCATTAATGGATGTATACCAACTAATGCACCAGATGAATGAAGTGGATGAATAGCTTTATGTCGTAATACATAATAAATAATAGCAATTACAGCCCAAATAATACTAAATGGTATGGAGCTCTTTATAAAGTTCTTTCTAAAAAGAATTGCCCATGTATAAAACAATAAAACTGCAGGAAATAAAATGACTGTTTCTTTTGTGAATATTCCTATTAGAAATAGCAATCCATGCAGTGCCAGGTAAATAATTTTATTTGTTGTGGAATATAGATGATAGGTAATAAATATCCAGATTCCAAATAGTCCTATTATTAAATCACCTCTTGCAGGTATCCAGGAAATGTTGGAACTTAACAAAGGATGCACAGCAAATATCAGGGCAAAGAGAAAAGATAAAGACCTTTTTAACTGGAGCAGATTCAATAAAAAATACAAGGAGATTACCGTTCCAATATGAATTAATAAACTTGATAAATGATATATGCCAATCCAGCCTCTTCCAATGATAGTGTCAATCATGAAGCTCAGTGATTGAACTGGTCGATAAAACATTCCTCCAGGATTACGCAGGAAAGCATCGGTACAAAAAAGAAACTTGAAGTAGTGTATATTCTGTAGGGTTCTTATATGATCACGGATAATTAAGGTGTCATCCAGTCCGGAGTAACCAAATCCTGTAGTGGAATAATACACAGTGAATGGCAGTAGAATAAGTACTGTAAAATGAAATAGCTTATTATTACTAATCCAATTTGTCCAATTGTATTTTTCATTATTAATCTCCATACCAGCAATATTATTTGCAGTTGCACACATCTGTTTACTAACTTATAATGTTCGACAATATTAATTAAAAAACAAAGGCGCTCTCAAAAGATTTGAGAACGCCTTTGTTAATCGGTATTAAGAAAGTTTATTTATCTGCAGTTAAGCTTGCAAATAAGTACTCTTTATTTAAACGGGAGATATTGCTAAGAGAAATTTCTTTAGGACAAGTAGCTTCACAAGCACCAGTATTGGTACAAGCACCAAAGCCTTCTTTATCCATCTGAGCTATCATATTCATAACCCTTGATCTCTTTTCAGGCTCACCTTGAGGTAACAATGCCAGATGAGAAACCTTAGCAGAAACGAATAGCATTGCACTACTGTTTTTACATGCAGCAACACAAGCACCACAACCAATACACATTGCAGCAGCAAATGAATCGTCAGCTCTGTTTTTATCAATAGGTAAACAGTTGCCATCCATTGCATTACCAGTGTTTACAGAAACGTAACCACCAGCCTGAATGATTCTATCAAAAGAAGATCTGTCAACTACTAAGTCCTTAATTACCGGAAAAGCATTTGCTCTCCAAGGTTCAATAGTGATAGTCTCGCCATCTTTAAAAGCTCTCATGTGCAACTGACAGGTAGTATTACCTTTCCATTCACCGTGAGGTTTACCATTGATATACAGTGAACAAGTACCGCAGATACCTTCACGACAATCATGATCGAAAGCTATAGCATCTTTTCCTTCGTTGATAAGTTGTTCATTTAAAATGTCCAGCATTTCTAAGAAAGACATTTCAGAAGAAATATCTTTCACTTGAAAAGTCTGGAAACCACCTTTATCTTCTTTATTTTTTTGACGCCAAACTTTCAACGTCAGATTCATATTGTAATGTTCCATCTTACTAAATTTATTTGTCAATTATACAATTGATGAAAAACTTTATTTATAGTTACGTTGACTTGGTTTAATTACGTCGTATTTCAATTCTTCTTTATGCAATTCCCACTCATGTTCACCTTTAGATTCCCAGGTAGAAACGTACATAAATTTATCATCATGACGAAGTGCTTCCCCTTCTTCTGTTTGATGTTCTTCGCGGAAGTGACCACCACAGCTTTCTTCTCTGTTAAGTGCATCAATACACATTAATTCTCCTAATTCAATAAAGTCGGCAACACGACCAGCTTTATCTAACTCAGGATTAAATTCATTGATTTCACCAGGTATTTTCACATCGCTCCAGAATTCTTTCTTCAGTTGTTGAATTTCAACAATTGCTTGTTTAAGTCCTTCAGCATTACGAGCCATTCCGCACTTTTCCCACATAATCTTTCCAAGACGTTTGTGAAGACTTTCAACAGATTGTTTTCCTTTTACATTCATCAAAGTATTCAATCTATCGCTTACTGTTTTTTCTGCTTCTACGAAAGCAGGATGATCTACAGTGATTGGTTTATTATAAATCTCGTCCGCTAAGAAGTTACCAATAGTATAAGGAATAACAAAGTAACCATCAGCAAGGCCCTGCATTAAAGCAGATGCACCTAAACGATTGGCACCATGATCGGAGAAGTTTGCTTCACCTAAAGCATACAAACCAGGAACTGTAGTCATCAATTCATAATCTACCCAAAGTCCGCCCATTGTATAGTGAACAGCAGGATAAATACGCATTGGTAATTCGTAAGGATTTTCTCCGGTGATCTTTTCGTACATATCGAAAAGATTGCCATATTTTTCTTTTACTACTTCCTTACCTAATACTATAATTTGATCTTCAGTTATATTTTCAAGACCTTGTTTGCTTACTTCAATTTTACCATAACGTACAATTGCAGCGCTAAAATCAAGATAAACAGCTTGTTTGCTGGAACCTACACCATAACCTTCGTCGCATCTTTCTTTTGCAGCGCGGCTGGCTACGTCTCTTGGTACAAGATTACCAAAAGCAGGGTATCTTCTTTCTAAGTAGTAATCTCTTTCTTCTTCAGGAATATCTATAGCCTTTCTGGTATCATTTTTAGCCTTAGGCACCCATATACGGCCATCATTTCTTAATGACTCAGACATTAGGGTAAGCTTAGACTGATGATCTCCACTTACAGGAATACAGGTAGGATGTATTTGAGTAAAACAAGGGTTACCCATAAATGCTCCTTTTCTGTGCGCTTTCCATATAGCAGTAGCATTACTTGCCATAGCATTGGTAGATAGATAGAACACATTGCCATATCCACCAGTACATAAAAGTACTGCATGACCAAAGTGACGCTCTAGTTTACCAGTTACTAAATCTTTAGCAATGATACCTCTGGTTTTACCATCAATAACAACTACATCCAGCATTTCGTGGCGAGAGTATTGAGTAACATTACCTAAAGAAATCTGACGCTCTAAAGCTTGATAAGCGCCAATTAATAATTGCTGACCAGTTTGACCTGCAGCATAAAAAGTTCTTTGAACCTGTGTACCTCCAAAAGAACGGTTGCTTAATAAGCCACCATATTCTCTTGCAAAAGGAACCCCTTGAGCCACACACTGATCGATAATGGCACCACTCACTTCTGATAAACGATGAACGTTTCCTTCACGTGCTCTGTAATCACCTCCTTTAATAGTATCGTAGAACAAACGGAAAACAGAGTCTCCATCGTTCTGATAGTTTTTCGCAGCATTAATACCACCTTGTGCAGCAATACTATGTGCTCGACGTGGAGAATCCTGAAAACAGAATGTTTTAACTTTATATCCAAGTTCACCCAAAGTTGCAGCAGCAGATGCACCGGCAAGACCGGTACCTACTACAATAACTTCTAATTTTCTTTTATTGGCAGGATTTACCAGTTTACAATGTCCTTTATAGTCGGTCCATTTGTTATTTAGTTCGCCTGCTGGAATTTTTGCATCTAACATTGTATATGCTATTAAGAATTAAAAATGTAAGTTTATTGATTAAGTACGGTCAATTATTGTATGATATGTAAGAAAAAGCTCCAAGGCATCATAATGAATGCAAAGGTTACTACTACGGAAAAACCATACCCTAAAGAAGTAAGCATCAGATTGTATCTTTTGTTATGTACCCCTATAGTTCTGAATGCGCTCTGAAAACCATGTGCGAGGTGATATCCTAAAGAAAGACAACCAAGAGTGTATACAATTACAACCCAAAGCTCACTGAACTCAAGTTTCATTTTTTCGTACAAGTTAATTTCTTCACCTAAAAGAAAGCCCTGATGTGCACGGTTAGGAATCCAGAAATCGGCCAAGTGAATAACCAGGAAAATAAGTATAAGGGTACCCAGTAAGCCCATGCTTCTGCTGTACCATTTACTACCTTGATTGCCATAGTCTATAGCATACTTTACATTACGCTTACTTCTATTGGACAATTCAAGCATTATGCCCTGAATAATATGTAGTAACAAACCTACAAACAATCCTATTTCAAGGATACGAGGTACTACATTGTTACCCATAAAATGTGCACCGGCATTGAACATCGTTCCTCCGTCGTTTGCCCAGATACAGGCATTTAAACCAACATGCACTACTAAAAATAAAATCAGGAAAATACCGGTAAAACTCATTACTAGTTTTTTACCTACTGAAGATGTGAAGACTTCTTTCCAAGTCATATGTCAAGAATTAAGTTTTAAAAAAGCGTTGCAAAAATAGTGTTGCAACAAATGTCGCGAATATTTATTTTTATAATTTAGCGAAATCGTTATCAGAGATTGAATAAAAGTAATAATTCAGCTTTAAAAATTTAACAAAGAGCGCTATTTACTGACGAATGTCATGTAAATAGCGCTCTTTGTTAACTCGCAAGCTCCTCTGACAGCATTTTATTAATGGAAGCTGCGGCTCTTCTACCTTCTCCCATAGCTAAAATAACCGTTGCTGCACCCAAAACAATATCACCACCTGCGAAAATCTTATTAATAGAAGTTGCCTGAGTTTCATCTACCACAATATTGCCTCTTCTATTAACGGATAAATTTGCAGTAGTCTGACTAATTAATGGGTTACTGCCATTACCTATTGCTACTATCACGGTATCAACGTTGAGTATAAACTCACTTCCTTTAATCTCAACTGGTTTCCTTCTGCCAGACTCATCAGGTTCCCCCAATTCATAACGCAGACATTCCATTCCTGTAACTCTGGAAGCTTCATTGCCGACTATCCTTTTAGGGTTTTGTAAGAACCTGAATTCAATACCTTCTTCTTTAGCATGCAGAATTTCTTCATTTCTGGCAGGCATTTCATTTTCTGTTCTTCTATATACTACATATACATTTTCTGCCCCGAGTCTTTTAGCCATACGGGCAGCATCCATAGCTACGTTACCTCCACCAAGGACTGCTACATTTACAGAAGGATATATTGGCGTATCAGTATGTTCTTTATCGTAAGCCATCATCAGATTGGCTCTTGTAAGATATTCATTGGCAGAGAATACACCTACCAGATTTTCACCCTCCAATCCCATGAATACTGGCAGTCCAGCTCCGGTACCAACAAATACAGCATCGTATCCATCCTTGTCTATCAGGTCGGTTAGCTTGCGGGTTCTTCCTACCACAAAGTTGGTTTTTAATTCAACTCCCATTGCTTTAAGGTTTTCAATTTCGTGATCGATTATCTCGTTGGGCAATCTGAATTCCGGAATACCATATCTTAGTACACCACCAGCTTTATGGAAAGCTTCGAATACTGTAACCTGATGACCTTCTCTTCTGCAATCGGCAGCTACTACTAATCCCGCAGGACCACTACCCACTACTGCTACTTTTTTACCAGTTGCTGGTTTAACAGAAGGAACTTTACCTATACCATTATTTCTTTCCCAATCGGCAACAAATCTTTCCAGACGACCAATAGCAACCGATTTGTCTACATCTTTTAAAGCCTTACCCACCATACAATTGCTCTGGCATTGTTTTTCCTGAGGACAAACTCTACCACAGATTGCTGGTAATAAACTGGACTCTTTTATTACTTCACAAGCAAGGGCAAAATCACCTTTAGCTATATGGTTAATAAACGAAGGAATGGCGATATTTACAGGGCAATGATCTACACAAGTTTGTTTAGCACATTGTAAGCATCTGTTAGCTTCTACAATTGCTTGTTCAGCTGTGTAACCTATTGCTACTTCCTCTAAGTTAGTTGCTCTTAAAAATGGATCTTGTACTGGCATATCCTGTGAAGGAATGGCTGTTCTTTCTTTATTCTTTAAAGTACTGATTCTGTCCCCTAAATCTTCCAGAATATCTTTAGCTGTTTTATTTAGTTCTTCTAATGTATGGTAACTCATAATGCGGCCTCCTTTTGGTTAATAGTTTTTTCTACAAAACATTTGTAACGGGTTCTTTCTATTTCTTTATAGGAACTTAATCGGGCAATCATGTTATCGAAGTCCACTAAGTGACCATCGAATTCAGGACCATCCACACAAACAAATTTTACTTCTTTTCCTACGTTCACTCTACAACCACCACACATTCCTGTACCATCTACCATAATAGTATTTAAAGATACCTGTGTAAATACGCCGAATGGACGGGTAGTTTCGCTACAGAACTTCATCATTATTGGCGGTCCAATTGCAATTACCATATCTGGCTTGGTGGCTTCGTTAGCACAGAGTTCTCTCAAAGGTTCTGTTACTAAACATTTTCTACCAACTGACCCATCATCGGTACAGACAATAAACTCATCTGCAATAGCTTTCATTTCGTCCTGAAGTATTAATAAATCCTGGTTACGTGCTCCAGTTATAATGGTTACATGATTGCCGGCTTTCTTCAAAGCTTGTGCTATAGGATGCATTGGTGCTACACCAATACCGCCGCCTACACAAACTACTTTGCCATAATTGTGAATATGAGTAGGTGTACCCAATGGCCCTACCAATGCTTCTACTTCCTGTCCTACTTCTAATTGAGACAGTGCCAATGTTGTTTTCCCAACTACCTGGTATATAATAGTAATAGTACCATCTTTGGTACTGGCATCGGCAATGGTTAATGGGATTCTTTCCCCAAAGTTCTCATCTACCTGTAAAATAATAAATTGGCCTGCCTGCCTTTCCTCTGCAATCAGCGGAGCTTCGAGTCTCATCAAAAAGACATCGGAAGAGATTTGTTTTTTTTCTATTATCTGGCTCATAATTTTTCGAATTAAATATTGATTAAGTTAATTCGGGGGCGAAAGTATCTACCCTTTTATTCTAAAAAAATGACGAATGTTAGTTATTCATGTATTTCCACATGACAGAACACAAAATTTAGTTATAATTGCCCCTTTAAATAAAATTGCATGATTAAAAAGATCGCTATGCTGACTTTGTCGGCTACCATTATCGTTGTATCGGGGCATGCGCAAAAGGCAGATTCTAAATCTCTACCTATAGTTGCTAAGGATACTGCTAAGACAACTACTCCAAAGAAAGCTACCCTTGCTGAAAAGACTAAAGGATGCAAAAAGCTGGAAGGGTTATTTACCATATATCAGGATACCGCAACGGGTAGTGCACAATTATATATTAAGAAAATCCAGTTGGGTAAAGAGTTTATTTATCAGAGCTTTTCTATCAGTGGGCCTACAGAATTAGGCTTAAATCAAAGCATGCACCGCGATAATATGGTGTTTACAATTAAAACTGCTTTTGATAAACTGGAGTTTACCGAAATTAATACTAATTTATATTACGACAAGACCAATCCTGTTAGTAAGTCTGCAGCTGTTGACAAGCCAGAGGCGGTATTCTTTGCAGATAAATATGTAGTGGAAGATTCTTTAGGGTATCTGATAAGTGCTGATGGATTATTTATCAGTGAAAAACTTGATCCTGTAAAGCCCGATATGCCTGTTGGTTTATTTTCTTTCCGCATGTTTGGTTTAGGTACTTTAAGTAGCACAAAATCGAAGTACAACACTATACGTTCTTTCCCTGATAATACCGATGTGGTGGTAGATCTTGCCTACGATAATTCGGCCAGTACGCCTGGTGCTGGTGCCGATATTACAGATGCCCGTTATGTAAGAGTGCGTATGCAACATAGCTTTATTGCTATGCCAGAGAATAATTTTGTTCCAAGAAGAGATGATCCAAGAGTAGGATATTTTATGCAGACAATCAATGATCAAACCTCCATTTCTCCAACTCCCTATAAAGATTTAATTCATCGCTGGAACTTAAAGAAGAAAGACCCGAATGCTGCTATCAGCGAGCCAGTAGAACCTATTGTATGGTGGATAGAAAATACTACTCCGCTGGAGTATAGACAAACTATTTTAGATGCGGGTATTAAATGGAACCTGGCATTTGAAAAAGCTGGTTTTAAGAATGCTATTCAAATGAGAACCATGTCGGATACTGCTACCTGGGATCCTGCAGATATTCATCACAATGTAATTCGTTGGGTATCTTCTGTAAAGCCTTCTTATGGTGCTATAGGGCCAAGCTTTGTGAATCCTAAAACCGGACAAATTCTTGGTGCTGATATTACCGTAGAATGGTATAGTGGAAGTGCTTCTCCAATATTTGATGAGTTGTTTAATAAATCGGCTACCAGTATGTTGCAGCATGATAATTGTAGTCTTGCCAATGAATTAAAAGCGCAGCTAATGAGTGGACTGACTTTTATGGAAACTGCTGGTGCTTCGGAGGAAGATATTAAAGAAGTACATAAACAATTTCTTACCTATCTTATACTGCACGAAATGGGACATACACTGGGATTAAATCATAATATGAAAGCCAGTCAGATGTTATCTCCAGCGGAAATAAATAATAAAGCTATTACGCAAAAAATTGGTTTAATGGGTTCTGTAATGGATTACCCTGCTATCAATATTTCCAGTGATAGAAGCAAACAAGGAGATTACTATACCACGGTGCCTGGTCCTTACGATATGTGGGCTATAAAGTATGGCTACAGTAGTTTTAAAGAAGGGGAGGAAGATAGTTTACACAAAATATTATCGCGTAGTAATGAGCCGCAGTTAGCCTTTGGTAATGATGGAGATGATATGCGCAATCCGGGTAAAGCAATTGATCCAAGAGTAAATATAAACGACCTTACCAATGATGCAATTGCATATGCTGAAGATCGTTTTAAACTGGTGAATAATACGATGGGCAACTTGCTGAAGAAGTATAGTAAACCCAATCAGTCTTATGCAGAATTGAGAGCTCGTTATGGTACATTAAATACCCAGCGTTTAAACATGATTAGTGCGGTTAGCAGGTATATAGGTGGTGTATATGTAGATAGAAGTTTTCCGGATCAGAAGTCTGCTACCAAACCATTTACGCCAACTCCTGTGGCTGTACAAAAGAAGGCGATGGAAGTATTGAGTAAGTATGTGTTTGCCCCCAATGCTTTTGATGCAGATGCACCAGTATTTGCTTACTTACAATCGCAACGCAGAGGATTTAATCAAGGCCCTATAGGCGAAGATTATAAGATAACAGCAGTAGCTTTAAACAATCAGACTTTTGGCGCTTTACAACATATACTGCACCCTGTAACCTTGCAACGTATTACCAATAGCCGTTTGTATGGCAATACCTACAGTGTAGCCGATGTGCTGAACGATTTGACTAAAGCAATTTTTGATGCTGATATCAACACAATCGTAAATGTATACCGTCAGAATTTGCAGACTGCTTATATAAAGAGTCTGGTGCAAGTTGGGGGCGATCTTTCGGGTACAGATGATATAGCTAAAGCGGCGGCTCATTATACTTTGAAGAAGATAAAGACTAAACTAAATACAGCTATCTCTTTGAATGAAGAAACCAAAGCACACAGAAGTAATCTGATATTTATTATTGATAATGCTTTAACGGTGAAGTAGGAGCCCTGTGGGTTCAATAAGTTTAAAAGGTTTAATCAGTTCAAGGTTAAATACAAAAGCCTCAGCGGTTAATTGCTGAGGCTTTTGTATTTATTCTGTTTTGATGAAGCAATTAAGATAACTTTCTTTTGGGGCTATCTGATTTTTGTAGAAGTTTATAGTGCTTTTGGCGCCTTACTCCTCTTTATTGATACCTTACCCGCCGCTGCCGCTCAAACTGCTTGTTAGCGGACGTGTATTAGTTTTGAAGTTCTTTCTCTCTATTCTTGGATTTAGCCGTTTTAGATTTTCGTTTATTAGACAAAGCTCTTTTCTCTTTGTCTGCTTTTATAAACTCACTAATAG
>CAIVPM010000094.1 GCA_903907815.1 uncultured Chitinophagaceae bacterium
GTGGAATATGCTATGGCTCAGCGTTATAGCAATATTTCTTAAAAAACTTAAATGTTAAACAACTTCTTCAAATAAATGTACTATATCGTTTTAGTTTTTTTGATAAACTATTACAGTAATTTGTATTATTTGTAGAATCCGCAATTGTGATATTTCATGTTTAAATTGTAATATTTTAGTGTTTGTTGATCTTTTAAGTAAAAAAGTAGAAAAACACCTCTCCTGCTATTATCCGTTTTATTGGATTAATTTGAGTGCCCCTAATTTATAAAATGTAATTCCTGTAAGACATCCCAACTTTTTAATACTACATGAAGTTGTTACATTTTGCTATTGTATAGGGGTATTTTGCGAGCGATGTTTGTACTGTCAAAAACAACAATATCCAATAGAGTTCGAAAAATATCAACATGAAAAATCTAATTCCAATAACACTTACCATAATGCTGCTGCTAGTAATAGCGAGCATTTCAAACGCTTCGGGCGGTAATAAAACATTTGGTAAAAAAATAAATCCTTCTACTGCAAAATCTTCTACCACTTATTCATTAATTAAGAAAACTATATTATCTCCAATAGATTTAAAAGCAACTCGTGAAACCAAGATGGTTTTTAATAATATGATGGTTTTAGGAAACAATAAAAAAGTATTATTCGGACATCAGGATGATTTAGCTTATGGTTCTACCTGGAGATATAATACTGCTAATAAAGGAAATATGCACGTAAGCGATACAAAAGATGTAGTGGGCGATTTACCTGCATTATTTGGTTGGGATTTAGGGCAGTATTATCCAGATTCTTTAAACTATCTTATCAATGGTGTATTAAATAACGACCTAAAGAAGTTTATCGTTTCTGCTTATAACAATGGTGGAATCAATACTATCAGCTGGCATTGTGATAATCCTTTAACAAAAGGAAGATTTAATGATTGTAATCCTAATACTGTCCATGCAATTTTAACTGACGCTGCTGTAAATGCTACTTTCAGACAATGGTTAGGTTATATTGCTGATTTTATTGGTGATTTAAAAGTAAATGGTGTTTTGATTCCTGTAATCTTTCGCCCTTTTCATGAAAGTAATTTATACAATTCTTTCTGGTGGGATAACGGAGCATGTGGTGCTGAAGAATATAAACAACTTTGGAAAATGACCGTTACTTTCTTAAGAGATGAAAGACAACTGCACAATATATTATTTGCATTTTCCGTAAATGATGGATTTACATCAGAATCTTTTAGCAATAAATTCTTACAGGATTATGTTGACATTATTGGTTTTGATATCTATCAGAAAGTAAACTCTTTTTCAGAAATGGCAACCTTTATTAATAGAACAAGAACCAACTGTAAAAACATGGCTGCCATTGCTGCTAAGTTTGGAAAGGTTCCTGCTATTACTGAAATTGGTGCAGAAAACATTCCATATTCAAAATGGTGGACTGAAGCGTTTCTTCCTGCTATTAATAACATGCCAGTAGCTTATGCTTTATTGTGGAGAAACCCTTACAAAGGAGTAGATGCATCAGCCAGTTATTCTGTTTCTGTAGATCATAGTAGTGCAGGTGATTTTGTAGATATGTATAATAATAATCCTCAGATTATTTTTTGTAAAGATGCTGCTGCAATGAATCTATATCGTTAATAAATAATATCAATATCCAATTTAAAATATATCATTATGAAACCAAATATTAGAAATTCAAAAACACAGGAGTCAAACTCCGATAAAGTAGATGTAGCTTTAGATAATTTATTAGAAAGAGTTACAAATAAACTAGCTAAACTTAAGAATAATGAATACCTGATTGATTATCTGGTAAAAAGTGGATTGAGTATAGACATGGCTAATCATATGATACATCCACAAAGTAGAGAACATGCTACTAAGTAAAAATATTGTTGGTTATAAAAATTGAGAGATACTATCGTTAGTACTAGTTTTAGTGCCTACCTTATATCTAATTGGAATGTTGGCCTTCAGGAGCATAATAACTTTTGAAGGCTTTTTTTATATAAAGGTTTCTGAACTATGGAATGTTTTATACAACCTGAAACATATTAATAGTTTACAAATAGATAAATCAACAAAAGGGAAGTAATTAGTATTTATCACAATTCAATTTTCAGGTATATATAAATTAGATGCACCTTTATTAAACATTAAACTATCACTATACAATTGATTTAATGATAAATACAAACAGATATAATCAGTTTGAAACTAATCCTATATAAGAATAAAGTATTCTTATATAGGATTTAATTTTTCTTATATAGGTATTAAACATTCGTATATAGGAATTATATTTTCCTGTATAGGATTTAAGCATTCTTATACAGGAATTATTTTTTCTTATACAGGATTTAAATATTCTTATACAGGAATTATATTTTCCTATATAGGATTCAAGCATTCCTATATAAGAATTACATTTTCCTATATAGGATTAAAATATTCTTATACAACACTGCACCTAAGATAATAAGATTTGAAAATAAAAGGATGTTTATTACATCATAATGTAAGCACACTGTAAGGGGATTATTTTTAGTAATGATAATTTACATGCGTATTTAAATAAGTAATCTTAATCATTTCTCTTCCTAATTATTATTTGCAAAATAGCTATTACATTTGCGTACAATTAAATAATAATAATGGATAAATCTACTATAACAATTGATGTACATCTGGATAAAGATAAAGTACCCGATAAAATACTTTGGGATGCCACTTCCAGTACTGCAGCTGATAAACAAAATGCAAAAGCAATGATGCTGGCATTCTGGGATGGGGCTGATAAATCGGCTCTTAGAATTGATATCTGGAACAAAGAAATGATGGTAGATGAAATGGGCGATTTCTTTTATCAAACATTGATGGGCATGGCCGACACTTTTGATAGAGCTACTCATCAAACAGCACTTACTGCAGAAATGAAAGCCTTTGCTAAAGACTTTTTTAACAAGTTTAGGGCTACTCAAATGAACGATAATAAACTGGTTTAATTAATACAATAAAAAATACAACTATGGGTTTTGAAGAACAAATAATGGAAGAGATGAAGATTGCAATGAAGGCTAAAGATGAGGCAGGCCTTCGTGGAATAAGAGCTATAAAAGCAGAGATTATAAAAGCCAAAACAGATCCTGGTGCTAATGGAATTCTTACCGAAGAAGTTACCCAGAAGATGTTGTTGAAGATGGTAAAACAAAGAAGAGATTCTCTGGAAATATTCAAACAACAAAACAGGGAAGATCTTGCTCAGAAAGAACTGGAAGAACTGGCTATAATAGAAAAATTTTTACCAAAACAATTCACTGAAGAAGAGCTTAAAGAAGCTATTGCTGCTATCATTACACAGGTAGGTGCAAGTTCTGTAGCTGATCTTGGAAAGGTAATGGGTGTAGCATCTAAACAACTGGCTGGAAAAGCAGATGGTAAAGCTATTTCTGCTGTTGTAAAGGAGCTTCTTACTAAATAATATACTACAGAATGATTATAGATCTCTTTACCTTATTGATCATTATCTGGGCCGTTATGAAAGGCTATGGTAAAGGGTTTATAGTGGCTATAGCATCTTTCTTTGCTTTATACATTGGTCTGGCAGTAGCCCTTAAGTTTTCTGTAAAAGTGAGCCACTGGTTTCAAAGCCACGGACATAATGGCAACTGGATGCCTTTTCTGTCATTTATGCTGGTGATAATAGCAGTGATAATTCTGGTACGGCTTGGTGCTACATTATTACAGAAAGCTATGGAACTATTTATGTTGGGATGGCTAAATAGAATAGCAGGTATGCTGGTATATATTATTATCTTTTTAAGTATATACAGTACCATTTTATTTTATGCTACTAAGATGGATATACTTACCCCTGAGATTACTAAAGAGTCTAAAACTTATTTTTTAATAGAGCCATTAGGTCCAGGAATTATTGCTGCAATGGGTAAAATAATCCCATTTTTTGAGGGCGTATTTGAGGAGCTAAAACAATACTTTGGTAAATAAAGTCGCATAACTCTTCATTATATTATCCACATTATATTAGGTAAAGGGTAAGAAATCTTGCACAGTGTAGTTTATTTATTAAATTTTACCTTTATTTGTAGTTAACACAGCAGGGCTTTCTTGCATTGGAAATACTGTTTATGGATTATCAACTGAGACAAATAGATAAGTTTACGTACATCGAGGAAGGGGAAGGAGAAACCTTAATGTTGCTTCATGGGTTATTTGGAGCATTAAGTAATTTCGCAGATCTTATCGAATATTTTAAGAAAGAATTCAAAGTAGTAGTGCCTATACTACCACTATTAGATTTAGATATTTTTCATACCACTGTTAGTGGTTTAGAGAAATACGTTCAAAAGTTTATAGAGATAAAAGAATATGACAATATTCACTTATTAGGAAATTCTTTGGGTGGACATGTTGCTTTAACGCATGTTCTTAAACATCCTGAAAAAATTAAATCACTAATTCTTACAGGTAGTTCTGGCCTATTCGAAAATGGTATGGGGGATAGTTATCCTAAACGTGGTGACTATGAGTTTATTAAAAAGAAAGCCGAAATTACTTTCTACGATCCTGCCTTAGCTACTAAGGAACTGGTAGATGAATTATTCGAAATCACGAATAACAGAATGAAAGTTATTAAGATTATTTCTTTAGCAAAAAGTGCTATCAGAAGCAATCTTGGTGATGAACTGAACCAAATAAAACAA
>CAIVPM010000095.1 GCA_903907815.1 uncultured Chitinophagaceae bacterium
CAAAGTTGATATTTAGTATTTATTGTTGAATGATGAAGCATATAAAAAAGGATGTTATTTATATGCAGTATGAAAGTATTTAAATGCTATTAGCATTTGAGTAATTATTGTTAGATTCTATTAAAAATCACCTAATTACAGCCATAAATTAATTTTTAACTAATTCAGCGTGTTTTATTGTAAATTATAATTTATGCACAAATAATGTAAAAACAGTGACGAAAATTGATTTTTTATACCGTTAAATAACGGTAAGGGTATACCGTTGTTTAACGGTTGTTTTGTATTTGATTGAGGTCTTTATTTGCTAAATAAATTATTCAATCTAAATAAATAAAATCTGGTTATGAAAAAAGTTACATTTTATCTTATTCTTTTTCTTTTAAGTTTTATCAATTTAAAAGCGCAACAATGTGGAACACTTAGTGATGTTCCTGATTTTTTAAAAGGAAAAGGAACCTTAGCAAAAGCCCCCTGTAGTGGTTATATAATTAACGTATTTTTCCATGCTATAGAAGATTCGAGTGGTTTTTATAGTACAGCTAAATCCCCTTCATTTAATGATGATGTACAATCTGCATTAAATTATTTAGTTGATAATTTTGCACCATACAATATTGTTTTTATATTGAAAGGGCAAGATGAAATTAGAAATAATACTTTATGGCAAACGAGTTCATTACCACCTACACTTTTAGCCCCTGAAGATGATGGTAATGGAAATTTTACAATGTTTCATAATGTTAATAATACTAATGGACAACCTGTAATTAATTCTGATGCAATTGATATTTATTTTTTCCCTGAATTAACTGGAATCGGGCAAACCTTCCCTTTGGGAGCAAGAGGGAAGGCTTGTAATCTTCCATCGAAAGCTCTTTGGATTACAGATGTAGGTAAACAAAATAATTCCGTTTTTTTAAATCGTATTATTACCCATGAAATGGGTCATTGCTTAGGTTTGTATCATACTTTTCATGGTACAACATCTGATAATGGAGTACCTGGGTTTCCAGAATTAGTAAATGATCCTAATGGAGCAAATACTGGAGACTTTGTTCAGGATACGCATGCAGACCCAGTTGATAAACCTTCTTACTATGATATAAATACTTGTAAATGGGATGGTATTCATTCTGGCACTCCTAATCATTTAACAGTTGATGCGCATGGCGATACATACATACCAGATGGGCATAACTATATGGCTTATAGCCCAGATGCATGTGGTACAATATTTACGACTGGCCAAGTACAAAGGATGTTAAATATGATTGCTAATAATCCAATTCTTCAAAATGTAACTTTAGTAAATAATGCTGCTATTACTGGTCCAAATAATGTTTATGTAGGTTCTTTTATTCAACTTAAGGATATAATAAGTGGCGGTGTTTGGACAAGTAGTAATGTAAGTATTGCAACTGTAGATACCAAAGGGAAAGTAACTGGTGTCGCACAAGGTAATGCAATAATAACATATACTGCAACAACTTTTTTGGGATGTACTATAAGTGTCACTAAAAGTATAGATGTAATTAGTGTAAATAATGATAATTGTTTAACTGCTGGATATACTGTCATTTCCAATAGCACGATTAATGGTAATGTAATTAAACCTGCTGGTGTTTATAATATTATTAATGATTTATCAGTTACTGGCACTTTAACTTTTAACGATGCACAAGTTTATTTAAATAGAAATATTACAATAACCGTTAAGAATAATGGAGTATTAAATATTTTGGGTAGTCAATTAACTACATGTGATGGACAATGGAAAGGTATTATAGTAGAAAGTGGAGGCAAATTGAATATAGATGAAGGAACTGCGGGGCATAGCAGTTTGATAGAAGATGCTGAAACTGCAGTATTATATAATGATGGCAATAACCATCCAGCCTATACTGCTGGAACTAAAATAATCAACTTAAATAATACCCTATTTAATAGGAATAATATAGGGCTGCAATTACAGGATTACACAGTTGATAATAATGGTGCAATAATTTATCCTTTTAGTATTAAAAATTGTATTTTCACTTGCAGGGATATTTTGAAAGCTAATAAAACATGGGATAATGTATCAATTATACGAGATTCTAAAGGGACCTATACAGGCTCCCCTAAAGTGTATAGTGCACCATATATAAATGATAATATATACCAACCAATGTTTTTGAAAGCCAATTTGTTGGGCTATACAACTAATAAACCACTTGTAGGTATTTTATTGAATAATATAAATGATGATAATGACTCTCCTGTATATAATGATGGAGGTATTTTTATAGGTGACGATGCAATAGGTAATACTACTATATTTGACAATATGAATACAGGTATTGATGCTACCCAATGTAACATTACTATTAGAAACTGTAGTTTCCAGAATGCAAAAGGAGATGCTTTTGGAATAAACATTAATAATGAGTTAGTTACTGGGGGTGGAATAGTAGCTGGAAGCTTAATTAATAATTATATTACGGATATAAGTACAACTAATGTAAACAGTACTCCAAATAATACATTTTTTGGTATGAATAAGGCTATTCAAATAAAAGCAGGTTTTAATACTAAAATTGCTAACTGTGATATTGTTAGTAACCAAAGTATTACTGATAAAGAAATTAGTACTATAACTACAGGGAGTTATGGAATAAATGTATTAAGTGGTTATTATAATGATTTAAATATTAGTGATAATAATATAACCAATATTCGTAATGGTATTGTATTTAACAATGGGGCTTCTGTTTTATGTACTGGTACTGATGTAAATTTTGGTGCTTTAACGGTAAGCAATAATACAATATCTAAAACTTTATCGGGTATTACCAGCTCTGGAAACGAATATGTAGAAAATGGAATAGTACTGGCAGCAAATGGTTTTTATGGAACTAGTAATAAAAACTATGTTCCAAAACCAGTTCTCTGTATTAATAACAAAATGTATGGCGTATTTAATGGTATTTATACCAGTAACTGGGGTTTGAAAAACACTTTGCACGAAAACAACGAAATACACCTTGCAGCACATCCTGACCCTAACTATGAAGCATTTGGTATTTGTCTGGAAGGAGGGTATAGTAAAAATTACGGCAATACTGTAAAGGAAAATCAAGTATTTGGTAGTTATGACTATAAAAATCTAACAGGTACAGTAGGAAATCAGACAGGTATATTGCTACGCACCCAATCAAATACAGATCTTGGATGTAATACAGTAAGCCAAACAATACATGGGTTTAGGTTTTATGCCAGTAATCCGCAAACTAAGTGGTGGAACAATGCCATGAAAGCCGACAATAAATATGGGATGACATTGGATGAAGGTGGTATAATAGGCATGCAAGGTAATTATGACCCTAAAACACCGCAATATTGTACCAGCGATAATAACTGGGAATATGGCATGAATATTAATGGTTCTTGGGATCCTGCTAATAAACAATTTATGACTAATTGCCAGAATAGCGATCCTACTATTTCACCTTTGGTTATTAAAAATCCAAGTAGTAATCTGGAAATAAATCCAGATGGATCAGGATTTATTCAAGGTCAAAATATTTCTGTACCATATCAGCATAGTGCTACAGCTTCAGATAATAGTATCATTTATGCATTATCAACTGTAGGTAAATGCGACAGATGTGCTGACCCTTCATTTTGGTATAGAGCCCCATCTTTAGACATTAAAGTATTGGAAGAAATAGCAGCAGGGGTAATTAACTTGCCTGCAGATGATGCGGAGAAAAGATTGTATGTAATGCAGGAACAATTGTATAGACTGGTAAAGGAAAATCCTGATTTGGTACTGAATAGTAACGACCTACAACAGTTTATATACGATAACCAATGGAGTAGTCTGGATTTTATTTATTTTATTGGCAAATACCTTGCTGAAGGAAAACAAGATGTTGCAGATATTTTGTTGGGTATGTGGACTCCTGGTAATAATGCTGAAATGGACGATAACTATAAAAGGTATTACGAATGGATGATACAAATGACCAACAATAGGGATTGGATGCCTGATAGAGAAGCGGTATTAGCGGTTGCTAACCTTTGCCCAGTAAAGAGTGGAACTATTGTATATGCTTATCGTAATTTATACAATGCTATTACGCAAAAAATAAATAAATTTGATAATAGTTGTGGTGGTGAACTTGGAAGGGGAGTGAAGAAAACACAGGGTTTTATCAGATTGAAAGCTAAACCAGTAATAGCTGAAAGTAATAAGACTTCAATACTATACCCTAACCCAGCAAGTGATATAGTAACTGTAAAAGCTATTAACATTCATAATATTACTATATTTGATGTGATGGGTAAAGTAGTGATAGAGAAAAAGGTTGCCAATGAAAATGGCCAAAATGTAATAGATGTAAAAAGTTTACCAAATGGTATTTTTATGGTAAAAATAGTTGATTCATTGGGACATGTCACTACTAATAAATTGATAGTTCAACATTAGTCTTATGTTTAAAAACAATTTAAAGCAAAGCCCATTTAGGGCTTTGCTTTTATTTTTTATTTTTACAGTCTTCATTACAACTATAGGGGGGGCTCAAACTAATTTAGTACCCAATTATAGCTTTGAGAATTATATTTTATGTCCAATTTACACAAATCCACCACCATTACCTTGGTATAACCCAGGTAAAGTTGTAGGATCTTACAGTGATTCTTGTTCAAACAATAATTATACTGGAGTTCCATATAATCATGTTAAAGGTAGTATTAGTTTTCAATATGCTAAAACTGGAGGTGGATATGCCTTTTTAGATTATCAAAATGGAGGCACTCGAACTTATTTACAAATAAAACTCATAAACAGTTTAAAGGTAGGGCATCATTATTATGCAGAACATTTTGTAAATGTACCTAACCCAATGGGATATTCTTGTAATAATGTAGGTATGTTATTTACCGATTCTGCTGTATATGTTGATACAGTAGCAACACCATTTGGCGTGTTGAAAGCCAATCCGCAAGTAGTAAATTATGGAAATCCTGTAATTTGGGATACCTTGAACTGGATAAAAGTAAGTGGTGTATTTAAAGCAAAGGGAGGAGAGCAATATCTTACATTGGGGAATTTTAAAGATGATGCACATACAATGTTTGTAAAAGAACAAACTAAAGGATATGGAGGAGCAGGATTTTATATAGATGATGTAGCAGTTTATGATTTAGATAGTTTTAGGCTACAGGCAGATGCTGGCAGAGATACCGTAATAACAAAGGGAGACAGTGCCTGGATAGGAAGTTATACCAATGGTATAGATACAATACAATGGTTGCAAAATGGCGTAACGGTTATAGATAGTACAAGACCCGGATTTTGGGTGTACCCAAGTAGCAATACTTATTATGTACTAACACAAACAGTTAATGGATATACGAGTAGGGATACTGTATTTGTGAATGTACAACCGCTACCAGTTTCAATGTTAAATTTTGAATGTTTAATGTTGAATGAAAGGCATGTGAAGGTTAGTTGGCAAACTGCTACAGAAATCAATGTTAGTCATTTTAATGTACAACTTTCTAGTGATGGTATAAGTTTTAACACAATAGGAAAAGTAGATGCTAAAGGTGCTGGTTCTTATACTTTCAATGATCCCCTCACGATTCAGGTCTCACGATTCACGACCTTGTATTATAGGTTGGAGATAGTGGATAAAAATGGCAGTACAACATATAGTGAGATAAAAGAATTATCCATTATCAATTCTACTTTATCCATTACCCCAAACCCTGCTAAAGATTATATTACTATTAATAGTGGAAACATAAAAGAAATGATTATCAGTGATGCAAGTGGGAGAGTGCTAATAATGGGTAAAGAAAAGAGGGTAGATGTTAGCAGTTTAGCAGCTGGTATTTATTACGTAACCATTCAAACTATAAATGGTGCCAGAACAGTACAAAAGCTGGTGAAGATGTAAAGAAAGCCCAAAAGCAGTATAGGCATTCTCTTTGTATTCTGTTCTCCTATCTCCTATCTCCTGTCTCCTAACTCCTCCTAACTCCTGTCTCCCTTTTAAACATGGGAGGTATATTATTAACTTGGTGCCTTCCTACAACTTAAAACTTACTACCTACAACTTCTTAATCCCTAAAATCTTACCTTCGCGGCTCTTTATTATATCATAAATATTAAAAGTGGTTTACTAATGACTGCAAACGAGATAAGACAACAGTTTTTATATTTTTTTCAATCTAAAAAACATCAGATAGTTCCTTCTGCCCCAATAGTAGTAAAGAACGATCCTACCTTGCTGTTTACCAACGCAGGAATGAATCAGTTTAAAGATTATTTTCTGGGGAATAAAACACCCGAAAATCCTCGTATTGCCGATACGCAGAAATGTCTTAGAGTAAGTGGTAAACATAACGATCTGGAAGAAGTAGGGGTAGATACTTACCACCATACCATGTTCGAAATGCTGGGTAACTGGAGTTTTGGTGATTACTTTAAAGTAGAAGCTATTGCCTGGAGCTGGGAACTTTTAGTAGAGGTATATAAACTGGATAAAGACCGTTTGTATGTAACCATCTTTGAAGGGGATGAAAAAGAAGGTTTACCAAGAGATACCGAAGCCTATAACGAATGGAAGAAAGTAATTGCAGAAGACAGAATATTATTAGGGAATAAGAAAGATAACTTCTGGGAAATGGGTGATACCGGTCCTTGTGGTCCTTGTACAGAAATACATGTGGATTGCAGAAGCGATGAAGAAAGAAAGGCAGTAGATGGAAAAACACTGGTAAACAACGATCACCCTCAGGTAATAGAAATATGGAATAACGTATTCATTCAGTTCAACCGTAAAAAAGATGGTTCGCTCGAAGAACTTCCTGCCCGTCACGTGGATACTGGTATGGGATTGGAGCGTTTAGTAAGAGTAATACAAGGTAAGAGCAGTAACTACGATACCGATTTATTTACCAATACAATTCATGCGGTAGAGCAGATTGTTAATAGAAAATATGGCTTTAGCGATAATAAACAAGACGTTGCTTTCCGCGTTATAGCCGATCATATCAGAGCAATTTCCTTCACCATAGCCGACGGTCAGTTACCTAGTAATACTGGTGCAGGGTATGTTATCAGAAGAATCTTACGCCGTGCAGTTCGGTACTATTATTCCTATATGGATTATAAGCAACCTTTATTGCATCAGTTAATTCCGCAGTTAGCAGCTCAGTTCGAACAGGTTTTTCCAGAGTTGAAACAACAACAGGACTTTGTAACCAAAGTAATTAAAGAGGAAGAAGATGCTTTCTTAAGAACAGTGGATAAGGGATTAACCATGCTGAACGAAGCTAAATCAAATATCTCAGGAGAAGAAGCTTTTAAGCTGTACGATACATTTGGTTTCCCTTTAGATCTTACTAAACTGGTTGCTGCAGAAAAAGGACTGGAAGTAGATGAAGCAGGTTTTGATGTAGAAATGTTGAAACAGAAAACCAGAAGCCGTTCTGCTGCTGATGTTGATACCGAAGACTGGATTGCAGTGAACCCGCATGCTTTCTCTGAATTTGTTGGCTACAATACTTTCGAAGTAACTACCGAAGTAGTTAAATATAGAAAGGTTACCAGCAAAGGAAAAGAAGGCTACCAGATTGTTTTAGGAGCTACTCCTTTCTACGCAGAAAGCGGTGGACAAGTAGGGGATACTGGTACCTTGAAAATACACGATACGGTAGTTCATATCACTGATACCAAAAAAGAAAATAACCTGATTATATTATCAGCAGATAAATTGCCTGCTGATGTAAGTGGACATATACTCGCTAAGATTAATTACAATCAAAGAGAATCTACCGCAGCTAATCATACAGCAACACACCTTTTACATGCAGCATTAAGACAGGTTCTTGGTAAGCACGTTGCACAAAAAGGTAGTCTGGTAAATGCAGAGAATCTTCGTTTCGATTTCTCTCATTTCGAGAAAGTAACTGACGAGCAAATAGCAGAAGTTGAAAAAATTGTCAATCAAAAAATAAGAGAAAGCATCGAGGTAAAGATTACTGAGATGAAAAAAGAGGAAGCTATTGCATTAGGCGCTATGGCTTTGTTTGGAGAAAAATATGGCGACTTCGTTAGAGTAGTAGTTATCGATCCAAACTTCTCTGTAGAGCTTTGTGGTGGTACCCATGTTTTTAATACTGGCGAACTTGGATTCTTTAAAATAAAAGCAGAGAGTGCAGTAGCTGCAGGGGTAAGAAGAATTGAAGCTGTAAGCGGTAAAGCTGCTGAAGCATACATTCAAAACCTGTTTGCACAGTTCGATCTGTTGAAAGAAACGTTCAAAAATCCTAAGGATATTGCTAAAGCTGCAGAAGCTATTATTCAGGAAAATAATAATCTGAAGAAACAGGTAGAAAGTCTGGAGGCTAAACAACTACAATCTATATGCGAAGTGGTTGCTGGCGAAAGAGTTCCTTTCCCTTTTAAAGGTCAACAAGCTTTCTTTATTGGCAAACAGGTAGATGTTTCTAATCCAGATCATCTGAAGAAACTTTGTTTTGAACTCAAGAATTCTTTAGGTAATGATTATGCGGTGGTATTAACGGCAAACATTAATGGCAAACCAAATGTAGCCATCATGTTATCCGATAGTATGACAGACAAAGTAGAAGCTAATAAACTGATAAAAGATGTTGTAGCACCAATCATCAAAGGTGGTGGTGGTGGTCAAAAGACCCTTGCTACAGCAGGTGGACAGGATGCAAGTAATCTTGGCTTCGTAATTACCAGCATAGAAAAATTAGTTATTGCTTAATATGAGCATGAAAAAAGTAAAATATTATTTCAATACACATACACTTCGTTTCGAGAAGCTCGAAATGCCGCTGCGTGTTAAGTTGCTAAGAACCTTTGGTTTCCTGGCGGCTTCTTTATTTACTTCTTTCATCTTTTTATTAATAGCGTACAAGTATTTTCCATCGGCTAACGAAGAGATGCTGATGAAGCAAAATGCGGCTTATCAAAACGATTTCAAGGTATTAAATGAAAGAGTAGTAGAACTGGAAAATACAATGGACGAGTTGGAGAATAGGGATAATACAGTTTATCGTTCTATTTTCGAATCTAAACCAATCCCTGATAGTGTTCGGGTAAAAGAAATGGAGAAACGAGGGGAAATAAAACTCGTGCAAAGTATGAGTGAGAAGCAATTAATAAAAGCGCTTACCAATCAGATAAATAATCTTTCCTATAGAGTAAGTTATCAGGATAAGAGTTACAACGAACTTGCTGTAATGGTCAAGAATAAAGAAAAACTATTAATGGCAATCCCAGCTATTCAGCCTGTGAGTAATAAAGACTTGAATAGAATTGCTTCGGGTTTTGGATATAGAGTCGATCCTGTTTATAAGGTTACCAAGTTTCATGCTGGTTTAGATTTTACTGCCCCTACTGGCACACCTATATATGCTACAGCCGATGGAAATATTAAAGATGCAAGTTTCAACGCCGGTGGTTATGGTAATCATGTAATAATTGACCATGGTTTTGGAGTACAAACATTGTATGGTCACATGTATAAAATAAAGGCTAAAAGAGGTCAACATATAAAACGTGGCGAAGTAATTGGGTATGTTGGTAGTACAGGTAAAAGTACAGGTCCACACTGTCATTACGAAGTGCATAGAAATGGGGTGCCTGTAGATCCTATTTATTATTTCTATAACGATCTTACTCCAGCACAATACGATAGAATTCTTAAATCTGCGGCAGCAAATACACAAAGTCTTGACTAATTCAGTAACAAGTATTTTTTATTCCTGTTAAATTAAATTCCTTCTATAAAAATGAATTTTAATCCCACCGACAAAATATTTTTAATTGGAATGATGGGTAGCGGTAAAAGCTATTGGGGTAAGAAATTATCGGAAAGACTACATTTCGATTTTATAGATTTAGATGAAGTACTGGTAAAAGAAGAAGGAAGAGATATCAATAAGATTTTTCAAGAGTCTGGCGAACAATATTTCAGAGATAAAGAGACTGAAATATTAAATAGGTTCATTGTAGAAAAAAAAGGCTTTATAATGGCAACAGGTGGTGGCGTTCCATGCTTTAATAACAATATTTCGCTGATGAACAATCATGGAATAACTATTTGGCTAAATGAATCACCAGAAGTTATTTTCAGAAGATTATTACCAGAAAAAGCACACAGACCATTACTTAAAGAGCTTAATAATGAAGAGCTTTACGATTTCATTTTGCTTAAATTAGCAGAAAGAAAG
>CAIVPM010000096.1 GCA_903907815.1 uncultured Chitinophagaceae bacterium
GAGAAATTTGGAGATACTATTGTCAATCTTCCAGTTATTGGGCCATTAGTTAGATCGATTGGAGAATTCTCACAAGGAAACTTTTTAAAAGGTTTAAAGCAGATGGCTTATATAGTCCCAATTTTTGAGCTTGTAGGTGCTTTATTGGGCGATGAAGAAGTTGGAGGTGTTGCTAAAGCTGGAGCAGGTGCTATTGGAAGCATTTGGGACATGATTAAATCTCTAGGTGAATGGGCAAGTAAAAAATTTGGAGATACTATTGTCAATCTTCCAGTTATTGGGCCATTAGTTAGATCGATTGGAGAATTCTCACAAGGAAACTTTTTAAAGGGTTTGAAGCAGATGGCTTATATAGTCCCAATTTTTGAGCTTGTAGGTGCTTTATTGGGCGATGAAGAGGTTGGAGGTGTTGCTAAAGCTGGAGCAGGAGTAATAACAAGTATCGGCGGAATGTTTGCATCTCTAGGTAAATGGATTAAGGAAAAAATTATGAAAGTTCCTATTTTGGGTGGGCTACTAAAAGGAATTGGTCAAATATATGATGGAGATGTTATGAAGGGGTTGAAAACAATGGGAATGTCTGTTCCTATATTGAGAAATATCATATCATTCTTTTCAGACGACAATGAACAAGAGAGCGGACAAGCACCTCCACCAAAACAGAAAGGGGTTTTTGCGAAATTGAAAGATATGATACTGGAAAAGGCTAGAGCTTGGTGGAAAGACACTAGCCTTCAATGGCTTGCTAGAAGGATATTACCCGATTCTATAATATCTGAATTAGATAATAACAATATACCACCCGAACAATCCGAAGAAGAGAAAAAAGCATTTGCAATTGAATATGCTAAAAATAAATCAGCTAAACGAGAAAAGGCAATAGCGGAAAGAGTGAAAGCAGGTATTCAATCTCCTGAAGCCACTCCAGTTGGGGATGCTATGATCAATCCAAATGGGGGATTAATAGTATCATCACAATCGAGCGGTAAAATTTACAATCTTAGCAAGACCGATGGAGTTGTTGCAGCACCATTTACACAAGAATCTAAACCGTCTTTGAACTTAGATGGTTCTAAACTGTTGGGAGATATAGAAAGCAACACAGGAGATACAAACAAATCAATAGTTAAACTGGCGGAAGCAATGTTTAAAATAATGGGGATAATAGGAGAAAATTCTTCCAAACAAGGAGTGAATGTATACCCTACTATGACTCAACAACCACAACAAAAAAATGATGCACAGGCGTTACAGTCAATAAGTAATGCTATACAGGGAATAAGAAACGAATTCCTATCATCTATATATCAATCATAATTTATGGAAGTTACAGATTTAACAAAAACGTTAGGACAGAGTGAAGAAACCAGATTAAAAGCGGTAAATTCTTCTATGGTTAGAACTACAGGTAATGGTTCATTCGAAGATGTTGACGTAGTAGAAGACTATACTTGGACGTTATCACCGATTAAAGCATCTTTACTGAAAGATAAAATTCCGAGAATATTTTTAAATGAATATCAGATGACTCAAAATATGCTTACTAGAGGTATAAATTATTATGCTAGTAATATCGAAAACGGGATAAAAGCCGTCACCGAAACTATAGTACATTTTTCAAATTCTAATAATAAAGACGTTGCATACGATGGATTATTTGATTATAACAGTCCAACTGGATTCCAATATATTTTTCCATATTATAGCGAAGAAAATTTTTCTATTGCATCTACATGGGAAGCTTTGGATGCAATAGCAAACACTGTAGAAAATGCCCCGGCTGCTCTAGGTATTTTTGGTGATACAGTACAAGGCGCAGCAGATACCGCAAAAAGCATTGTTGAAGGTGTTGCAGGTATCACAAAAGGCGTAGCAAAAATACTATATCCTAAAACGGGATTTTTAGATAAAACCACAATTTGGGGTAACACTGATCACCAATCAGTTACTATATCTTTCTATCTTTTCAACACATTAAAGCCTGAAGACGCTCTAGAAAACTGGAAATTGTGTAATCATCTTTGCCATCAAAATTTATATTCTAAAATTTCATTTATGACAGCATATCCACCAGTTTTTTATACTGTAGATATAAAAGGACAATATTCGTCAATTGGTTCATATGTATCCAATTTGAAAATATCTAACGTGGGAAATATAAGAAGAATGAAACTTGAAGGATTAAACGAGGTAAATATTCCAGATGCATATTTAGTAACAATGACTTTACAAGATATGGTTGCGCCTAGCAGGAATCTATTGAATAGAATAAATATCGACCAACAAAAAATTGTGACACGAGTAAAGAACAAAACATAATGAAACAGAATTTAATATATAATTTGCCTAAATTAGAAACTGCTAAATATGAAAATATTTTCAATGTATACACTGACGACGAACAGAGATATTTCTACAATATTCTTCAGTCTATTGCATTCCCTGACAATTTATTAGATTCGTTTTTCGATGCTTACATTATTAAGCCGAATGATGCATGGTCTTTAATATCATATAATAATTATGGAACTATAAGTCTTTGGTGGATTATAACATTGGCTAATAACATAATAAATCCATTATCTGAGTTGCAATCGGGAGACATATTAAAAATTCCTAAATCTTCTGTGGTTCGTGAAGTTTTAAATCAAATAATAAAATAATGGATAATAACATTAAAAAATCTGAAAACGAAACTGATTTAAGGTTCAATAAAAAGATAGAACATAATTATTCTAGTAATTATTATGATGTGCAATTATACATAATGGAGTTAGCGTTAGATACATACCACCAAAATAATGATCCTCTTCCTATTACTAGTGCTACGCCGAAAGTTAGATATAAAATTGGGTTGAGTCCTACCAGCATAATAAATTTTACGATAAAAAATACTTTGGCTAATTGGGGGACAATAGCGGAATTAACTATTCAAAGTCCAAGTGACAACATTCTTAAAGATTTTAACGTGCCATTCGATAAACTGTTTAACAATGACGGGAATGATTTGTTATATGTTAAGATAATACCATCCGATAGAAGTTTTGTTGGACAACGTTCAAGTAAAAGGGATTGGAAATTAGAATATACTTTTGCTATTAGTAATATTATTGATGTAGATACTCCTGTTGGATTAGAAGGATCATCCACAAACCCTTTAATAAAATGTAAAAAATTGTATTTAGTAGATTATAAATATTATTTAA
>CAIVPM010000097.1 GCA_903907815.1 uncultured Chitinophagaceae bacterium
ACCTGGTTCTATAATAAATATTTAACCGAAACAATTTTCTTCAACTTAGGTATAGAGCTGAATACCACTAAAATAAAACGGCTATACTCTAATTGCTTAAATATTGGTGCTATGGCTGCTTAAAAATTACCGAACTATTGTTATTTATAATGATTATTTTACTCATTAATCAGTTCTTTCTATTAATTTGTAAAACAAACAACTTTTTTAATGAAAATATTTATTCAGTTTGTCTTAGTTGCAATAATTATTTTTTGTTCTACGCCTATAATTTCATCTGCACAATTGATGAAAGACAAAGAAGTCTTTACCCATGCTGATACTTTAAGAGGTAGTAATAACGAAAATAGAGATTGGTGGGATGTATTAAGATACGATATTACAGTTAAGCCTGATTGTGAGAATAAAACTATAGAAGGTAAAGTTGTTATTAAATTTAAATTGTCCCAGAGTATTTTAAGTCAAAAAACCTTGACCAATAAATATTTAAACGGATTTTCAATGCAAATTGATCTACAAAGTCCTTTAAAAATAGATAGTGTAATATATAAGGATTCATGTGTAACAGGGGTTTATCATGGTAAAAAAAGAGATAAATATGTTTCATGTTTTCATAATTTAAATATACATTCATTTGATAACGCTCACTTAATAAAGTTTAGTAGTGAAAATATGATTAAGTTGGGTAATGCAACTGACTCTATTGTCATCTATTATCATGGCAAACCTCGCGAAGCTATCACTCCTCCATGGGATGGCGGTTGGATATGGAAGAAAGATAAACAAGATAGACCATGGATGAGTGTTGCTTGTCAAGGGCTTGGTGCAAGTGCATGGTATCCTTGTAAAGATTATCAGGGTGATGAACCAGATAAAGGCGCTTCTTTAACTGTTGTTGTTCCAGATTCTTTAGTAGCTGTTGCAAATGGCAAACTTGTTTCCAATATCACGACTCACGACTCACGACTCACGGAATATAAATGGGAAGTAACTAACCCAATCAACAACTACAACATTGTTCCCTACATTGGTAAGTATGTGAATTTTACAGATACTTTTATGGGAGAGAAAGGTAAGCTGAATCTTAGCTTCTGGGTGCTGGATTATAATCTGGAAAATGCTAAAGAACAATTTAAACAAGCTAAACTAATGTTGCGTGCTTTTGAATACTGGTTTGGACCCTACCCATTTTATGAAGATGATTACAAACTGGTAGAAGCTCCTCACTTAGGTATGGAACACCAGAGCGCAATTGCTTATGGAAATCAGTTTAAGAATGGATATCTGGGAAGAGACTTAAGCTTTAGTGGCTGGGGAAATAAATGGGATTATATTATTGTCCATGAAAGCGGACACGAATGGTTTGGCAATAATATTACTACCAAAGACATTGCCGACATGTGGGTACACGAAGGATTTACTACCTATAGCGAAACATTGTTTACCGAGTATTATTATGGACAAAAAGCTGGTAATGAGTATAATCGTGGCATGCGTTTTAATATACTCAACAACAAAAATATTATTGGTACTTATGGCGTCAATAAAGAAGGTAGTGAGGATATGTATTTTAAAGGATCCAATATGATTCATACTATCAGGCACTCTCTGAATAACGACAGCTTATTCAGGGCTATCCTACGGGGGTTAAATAAAACATTCTACCATAAAACTGTTACTACACAAGAGGTAGAAACTTATATCAATAAAATGTCTGGAATGAATTTTACTCCAGTATTTAATCAGTATTTACGAACTACTAATATCCCTGAACTGGAATTTACTGCAGATACCTCTACAAACACTTTAAGCTACAAATGGAGTAATACAGTAGATAGTTTTAACCTGCGTTTAGTATTGCAGCCTACAGGTAAATATTTAATGCCTAAAGATTCCATACAATCAATTCAGCTAACCAAAGAAGAAATAGACTGGGTAATCAATAAAGGGATTAGTAAAGAGTTTTATATCAAAGAAAAGAGTCTAAAAAAATAGCTGCCTCTTTTCAGAGACAGCCACTTCTAAGCTGTTAGTTTTGGCTAACGAGCCACAATGGTACTTAATTTATTTAAAACGTAAATAATTAGGAATAGTAAAACTATAAATATTTTTCTACAGTATCCAGTCTGTCAAAAGCTTCTTTTAAAATATCAAAAGAAGTAGCATAGCATATTCTCAGATGCCCTTCAGATGACTGTTCAAACCACTGTTTTCCGCCGGGCACCAATGCTAATTTACATTTGTCTAATATTAGCTGCCATAGTTCCTCGGAAGTATGATTCAATCCTATAATTTTAGGGAATAAAAGATACGTTGCATTCGGTTGATTTGTCTGTAGGAAGGAATAGTTTTTTAATCTTTCTTCAGAATAATCTTTCATTTTATGTAAGTGAACCATAAACTCATCGAGCCAGGGCTTTGCATGATTTAAAGCTGCAATTCCTGCTATCTGCGATACAGATGAAATACCATGCGCAGTAGATTTATGTTTTGATTGAACAAACACTTTATCATAAATATCTTTATCGGCCATACACATATATCCAATACGTAAACCAGCCAACGCAAAATTTTTCGACAACCCTGTAATCGTAATGGTTATTTTCTTTACATCTTCAGAAATAGACGCTATGGAAATAAAGGAATTGTCGTAATTAATATCCGCCCATATTTCATCAGAGATAATAATGCAGTTATGTTTTATGGCAAGTTCTCCCAGCCATATTAAATCTGCCTTAGTTACTGTCTTACCCAATGGGTTATTAGGATTACAAATAAAGATAACCTTGGTCTTTTCGTTAATGATACTCAGCGCATGTTCTCTATCAATTGTGCCATCTTCTTTATTAAGAGGAGAACATAAAACGGTGGCACCAGCATTTTCAATAGACTTCCTAAACAAGAAATCTACCGGTTCAAATATTAAGGCATTATCCCCTGCACTCAGAAAGGCTTCTGCAGCTACAAACAACCCATAGGCAGCCGAGTTTACAGGCAAAATATATTCGGGTGAATAGCTTACATTTTTAGTATTGAAATACCATTTAGCAATTGCTTCTCTGAATTCCAGTAACCCTTCGGCTGGCCCGTAAGAAAAAATACCAGAACTTATATATTCTTTGATAGCCTCTGTAATAACGGGTGCTACTGGAAAATCAGGATCTGCAGCAGTTAGAGGTATTACATCTTGTGGCAAAGTAGCCCATCTATAATTGAAAGCTCTTTTTCTTAATATATCCAGTCTTATATCCTGTCCTTGAAAAGATGCCATGTATTTTATTTAGATAGTTGAATGAACGGAACTTTGAAACTTTCGTATTTATCAGGATATAAAAACTGATCCAGTAAGTCTCTGCCTCCATAAAGATACTCCGATACAATCGGCTTCCTCTTTTCGTTATATATTTCAAAGGATTCGTTATTGATAATTATCTTACTCAGTAAACAGGAGTCTTCCAAAGCACTATTAACTCCCTGACTGGTAAATGATAATAAAGGATGAGCAGCATCGCCCAGTAAAATAATATCATTTACATGAAACGATTCTACCAGATCTACATTAAACAGCGTCCATAGATATAGTCTGTCGGCATCTGTATTATTTAATACGTTCCTAAAAGTCTCTGGAAGATCCTTACTAATCTCTTTTATAAATTGCTGAATAGCTTCCTGATTATTTTCCGGTGAAGCAATTTTATCTACATTAAACTGAACAAACCACAATACAGTCTCTGCATTTCCTGGAATGATGCCAATATTAAATCCATTATCAGGATCGTTGAATTTGATAAACTGATTTTTTAAATAAGCAACAAATTCTTTATCAAAACACATTCCTACAACCTCTTTATACTTTACAAGCTGTTTTGGATGATTAGGGTAAAGAAAATCACGGATCTGAGAATGAAAACCATCCGAAGCTACCACAATATCAAACTCTTCCTGATGACCATCTTCAAAGGTTAATTTCTTCTTTTTAGTATTCTTATCAACTTCAATTTTGTTGAGTTTCTTATTAAAATAAATGTCTTTTATAGCTAATGTCCCTTTAATGGATTCCAGAAAATCCTCACGAGTAATGGCCAGACAATCGCCAATATTAGTTCTGGAAACATCACCAGTCTTTTTATTATGCGCAATATATTCTTCAATCATCATTCCCCTGCTACACACCTGATCATGCAAACCCATTTGCTGTAGCAAATTCAATCCATTTGCCATTATCAGGAACCCAAGACCATTGTTGTGTAACCCTTCCGAACGTTCAAACAATTTGTAACTAATCCCAGCTTTAGATAAATTGTGTGCAAGACTTAATCCTGCAGTACCGCCACCAATAATAGCGATTGACTTGTTTGTCCCCATTTATATTCTATTTAAAATATATTGTCTTAATCATTCGATAATTTGTAAACGTATAAAAATCCACTAATATTACTCCCTTTTTTATTTATTTTAAGTAAAATTCAATCTCTTAACAGCAAAGCATTTAAAACGTTTTAAAGTTCTTTGACAATTATATGACACGACAATGACCAACATCATGTCCTTATAGGAGGTCTAACGAATACTTTTGCCTCGGACAAACAAAAAGGAATAAATAGAACAATGATGAACGTTCCCCAATTTTATGTAATAGGAATAAATTACCGAAAAACTGATACGGCTGTCAGGGGGAATTTCGCAATTAATAGCGATCAACATGTTACTATCCTTCAACAGGCTAAAGAATTAGGCATTAAAGAACTTTTTGTACTTAGCACCTGTAATAGAACAGAATTATACAGCTTAGCACCCGATGCCGATACCCTGATTCGTATCCTTTGTTCTCAGACAGAAGGTAACGAAGAAACATTCAGACAATTATGCTACATCAAATCTGGTATCTCCGCTATTGAACATATGTTCTCAGTAGGTGCAGGATTAGATTCTCAGATACTTGGTGATTACGAGATAGTAGGACAAATGAAGATCGCTGCTAAGTTCGCCAAAGGGCAGAACATGATTGGCTGCTTTATCGAAAGACTGTTGAATACCGTTTTACAAGCTTCAAAACTAATTAAGAATGAAACTGAATTAAGTAATGGAACTGTTTCTGTTTCCTTTGCTGCTATTCAATTTATAAAAGAACACCTTACTATTGCTGATAATGCTAAAATAGTATTGATTGGTACTGGTAAAATAGGTAGTAATACCTGTAAAAACTTAGTTGATTACGTTGATACAAAACAAATTACGGTAATTAACAGAACTGATGAGAAAGCCCTTCAGTTGTCGGAGATTCACAATATCAGTTTCGCTTCTTATGCCGACTATAAAACAAAAGTGGCTGAAGCGGATGTGGTAATTGTAGCTACCAATTCCGATAAACCTATCATTGATAAAAACGATCTTAAAGGGAATAAACAAATATTAGTCGATCTTTCTATTCCTAATAATATAGATCCAAATGTTGCTGAACTGGCAAATGTTGTTCTGGCAAATGTGGATGATCTTGCTAAGATAAACGATGAAACATTAAAGATGAGAATGGCTGAAGTGCCTAAAGCATTAGCCATCATCAATACCCATAAAGAAGAATTTCTCGAGTGGAATGCTATGAGAAAACACGTTCCATTATTGAAGGCAGTAAAACAGAAACTGATGGACATGCATAACTGTCAGATGTTTTTATCTTCTTTATGTTGTCAGAGTTCAACTTCTTCTTTATCTGGCAATCAGGATGCAATTCAGAAAGTGGTTAATAATGTAGCAGTTAAAATGAAGCAACAAACACAACCCGGTTGCCATTACATTCAGGCTATTCACGATTACATATCAGCTGCACAAAACTAATAATGAAAACATTAAAAATAGGCACACGCGAAAGCCAGCTGGCAGTGTGGCAAGCTAAAAGAGTTCAAAAACTTCTGGCAGACAACCATATTGATAGCGAACTTATTTTGATAAAAAGTGAGGGAGATATCGATCTTGTTACACCACTATATGCTTTAGGCGTTCAGGGTGTATTTACCAGAACATTAGATGCTGCTTTACTAAGTGGCAGAATTGATATCGCAGTGCATTCTATGAAAGATGTTCCTACTCAACTGGCACAGGGTATTACCCAGGCTGCCGTTTTGGAAAGAGCCAATTACAGAGATTTACTGGTATTGAATAAGAACAGAAAAGAAGCTCTCGACATTCAATTAACCAACGAAATAATTACCATAGCCACCAGTAGCGTTCGTAGAAAAGCTCAGTGGATGAATCGTTATCCGCATCATCTTATCGATAATATAAGAGGCAACGTAAATACCCGTTTAAAAAAGGTAGAAGAAAGTAACTGGTACGGAGCCATTTTTGCTGCTGCAGGATTGGAAAGAATTGAACTTCGTCCCGAAGATGCTATCGAACTGGACTGGATGTTGCCAGCACCAGCACAAGGCGCTATCATGATTGTTTGCAGAGAAGAAGATCAGGAATCAAAATCTATCTGCTACCAACTTAACCATGAAACAACTGCTATCTGCACTAAAATAGAAAGATCATTTCTGAAAACATTAATGGGAGGTTGCTCAACTCCAATCAGTGCATTGGCAGAAATTAAAAATGAAGACCTATACTTTACAGGAAACATATACTCTCTGGATGGTAAAGAGAAAAAGGAAATTTCTTTATCCGTAAAACATAGCAGCGATGCTGCTAATATTGGGGTAAGGGCAGCAGAACAATTACTACACGAAGGGGCAGATAAAATAGTGGAGAGCATTAGAAATGCAAAATAACAAAACACAAATACTTTGTACCAGATTGCTTGATAGCCATCTTACAGAAAAGCTACTACAGCAAAATATCGAAGTTGAATGCATTTCCTTTATCGAAATAAAAGTAGATAAATCTATTGCGCTTGCTGATAAAATACAAGCATTATCAACCGAGAAACTCAAGGTAATATTTACCAGCACCAATGCGGTAGAAGCAGTTGATGCGCACCTTATTTCTCCGCCAAACTGGGAGATTTACTGCATAGGTGGAAAGACGAAAGATATAATAGAAGAAAAGTTTGGAACCAATGCTATCAAAGGGTTTGCAGACACCGCAAAGGAACTTGCAAAGGTTATTGTAAAGAAAAATACTGCTACCACTATTTACTTTTTTTCGGGTAATAAAAGAATGAATCATTTGCCGGAGATACTGTCGGATAATTTATTTGATCTCGAAGAAGTAGTCGTTTATACAACCGAACCAGCACAACACATTATAGATAAAGACTATGATGGGATTATGTTTTTTAGTCCAAGTGCTGTAAATAGTTTCTTTGAGGTAAACAAAATAAAGGATTCAGTTGTTCTTTTCGCTATTGGTGATACAACGGCGAATGCAATTGCCGACATTTCGGATAACAAAATAATTGTTAGCAGAAAACCGGACGCTGAATTATTATTGCAAAAAGTTAGTGAAACATTTAATACATAGTTACTAATTACCGGTAACAAGTAACTTGTAACCAGCAACTGTATTTACATATAACATTTAACATACAACATTCAACACAAAAGATATGTCTGAATTAAAAAACGATTTATTACTAAGAACCCTCAGAGGGGAGCAGGTAGAAAGAACCCCGGTATGGATGATGCGTCAGGCAGGAAGATACTTACCAGAGTACATGGTATTGAGAAGAAAATATGGCTTCTTCGAAAGATGTCAGACACCTGCATTAGCTTGCGAAATCACCGTGCAGCCTGTAGATATTGTAGGCGTAGATGCCGCTATATTATTCTCCGATATATTAGTAGTACCTCAGGCAATGGGATTGGAAGTACAGATGGTAGAATCAAAAGGACCATTGTTACCAGATCCTATTAAAATTGATAGCGATTTAAACAGAATCAGAGTACCGGATGTAAACGAAACTTTAGGTTATGTTTTCGATGCTATTAAACTCATCAAACAGGAATTGAATGGTCGTGTACCATTGATTGGTTTTGCGGGTGCTCCATGGACAATCCTTTGTTATATGGTGCAGGGAAAAGGAAGCAAAACTTTCGACGAGGCTAAAGCTTTCTGCTATACCCAACCACAGTTAGCACATCAGTTATTGCAGATGATTACCGATACTACTATTGCTTATCTGAAAGGACAGGTAGCTGCTGGTGCCGATACTATACAGGTATTTGATAGCTGGGGAGGTTTATTAAGTCCACACGATTTCGAAAACATTTCATTGAAATATATCCGTCAGATTGTAGCTGCTTTAAAAGACGATGTGCCAGTAATTGTATTCGCAAAAGGAGCATGGCATTCTTTAAAAGAAATGGCCGATACAGGTGCTGCAGGCTTAGGTATCGACTGGTGTATTAAACCAGAAATGGCTCGCCAGTTTGCTGGTAATAATGTTACCCTGCAAGGCAACTTCGATCCGGCAAAACTATTGTCGCCAATACCAGTAATTCAACAGGAAGTAAAGACCATGATAAAAGCTTTTGGCACCAATCGTTATGTAGCCAATCTTGGACATGGTATCTTACCAAACGTTCCGGTAGATCATGCAAGAGCATTTGTTGATACCGTAAAAGAATTCAGCGGTAAATAATACAATATAAAAGAATTAAAAGGGGAGCAAAATCAAAATGATTTTGCTCCCCTTTTAATTATAATACCATAAGAATATCATCCTTCCTCTGTATTTCTCCTATCTCCTAACTCCTGTCTCCTATATCCCTTGTATTCCTCATGATTCACGAGACTCACGAAATGAGTTACTTCACCACCACCTTCTCGCTATAGCTCGTATTTTCATTCTGTAAACGAAGATAATAAATACCCTTAGGAAGATTGGAAACATCCAGAGAATAACTGATAGTAGGCTGAATATTCTTCTGCGTTAAAACCACCTTACCTACACCATCAATTAAGCTGACAGTAAAATTATTCTCTGCAATCGGATTGATATATAGGAATAAATAATTGCTGGTAGGATTAGGATACAGCTTAATACTCATAGTCTCTTTCCTGTTAATATGCACCAGATTGGAATAAGTGTAGGAACCATTCTTATCCACCTGTTTAAAACGGTAATATCCTTGTTCCAGCGGCTTACTATCTATAAACTGATAGCTATGTTGTTCGGTCATATTGCCTATTGCATTTACCGTACCAATCTTTTCAATGTTCTTTTCATCTATAGATCTTTCTATGTCAAAATAAGCATTATCAATTTCATTATTTACGGTCCATTGCAAACGGTTATAATCGCTGAAACCCTTACCGGTAAAGCTGATAATATTCACCGGAACACCCGTAGAAGGTACATAGGTAGTAACGGTTTCGGTAATAGTAGTATGACCCGATGTTGGTCCAATACTACCAGCAGGAACTACACCATAGTAACTACCAAAAAAGGTATACGGATACTCAGGCGTTAAGGTACTGTCCAGAGAAACAAAATAGGCATAAGTACCATTAGGATATTCAGGTGTTTTACAGTAGCGGCCATTCCTGGCATCAAGGTCTCCATAGCCTGCGGTATATACATAATCTTCCTGGTAAGCGCCCAAAGGATATGCAGTAGAAATAGCAGGCCCTGCCGACGAAGCAGTAGCGCCACTAGGCAAGGTAGTACGGGCACTGATGCTTCTTAAATGATACCCCGTTCTTATTCTTCTTATTTTACTACTCGTATTCATACTATCGCTATAGCCATAGATACCATATACCGGATACCCATCAAAAGCATACCCTATAATAGGAGAGTGGTGGGTACTATCATTAATATTGTATAAGCACTTCGGACTCACATGATGGTGGTATTCGCCCTGCTGCTGCGGATGGCCAAGACAGTTATCGAACCCATTGGTAACAGTACCAAATTTATCGCCCTCCCAGTAGTACGCATTTCTATTCCACACACCGGCATTGTTATAACTCATGGCATCGCTTACATTAAATATCGATACCCCATTCGTCCATACGCCCGTATGCCCATTTCCTACGGTAGTAGCAGTGCCACCGTTCTTAGCCGGATTGCGCGGAATCTTATATACAAAGTTCTGATTGCTTGGTGTATTAGGATTTCCATTCCACGGACCAATGCTATAACCCGGTATACAGGTACAGCTGATGTACACATAGCTGGTGGAATATTGCACCTGTTGCACGTTCGATTTTATACCGCCATATCCCGTAGCTCCGGTGGTATTTACCACCCACGATGTTACTGCAGGTCCTTGAGCTAATAAGGTAGGTATATAGCATAGCAATGCCAATATTAATTGTCCTAATTTCTTTTGCATAAAGAATAATTTAAATAATAGACGAGGCAATATAATAAATCCTTCGTAGGATAGCAGGTTTTTATTGTTCAAGTCGTTTAATAGGTTCAAGATGTTTAAAGTTTAAAGCCGTCAACTACTTTTAGGTATGAACAGTGCTCCTCCTTCTACGGTCTCTTTGTTTTCTATTTATTCTGCTTGCAACCAAGTCATTATTTATGTACTTTAAAACTTCAAATTATTTTAAATGATTTGCAATGTAACTTTTAAGTTACATTTGCGAAGATGAAAATCAGGAAGGTTATTGCCTACAAAGGTTACTTTGAAGCGTTTTTACTGGAACAACCAATAAAAGTTCAGGATAAAATATTTAAAATAATTGAAGCAATAGAAACACTTGAACGAGTTCCTTCTAACTATTTAAAATCAATTATTGGGATAACTGGTTTATATGAAACAAGAATACAATTAGGATCGAATATCTGGAGAGTATTTTGTTTTTTTGACAATGATAAACTGGTGATACTATTGAATGGATTTCAGAAGAAAACACAAAAAACGCCTAAGAGTGAAATTGAAAAGGCTAATAAATTAATGAAAGAATATTTTAATGAAAAAAACAATTAAAATGGACACTAAAAGCTGGAGTGATATTAAGGATACCGTATATGGTAAAACGGGTACATTAAGAAGGGATGAACTTGATAGGGATTTTGAAAGCTTAAAAATTGGTTTGCAATTAAAAAAAGTAAGGGAGGAGAAAAAACTTACACAGCTACAACTTGCAGAAATCATTCAGAAAAAGCGAGAGTTTATTTCCCGTATTGAAAACAACAGTAGTAATCTAACACTAAAAACTTTGTTTGAAATAGTTGAAAAAGGTCTTGGTGGTAGGGTGAATATTCAAATTGAAATAAATTAGTCGTAACCATTTATTTGATAGAAGGATTTTCCCTTTCTATCCGTAACGCAACTACAAATACATCGCTCCGCCATTGGCACAACACTACAACCATCTTTACCGGATGATTGGTAAATATATACTCATACAGATGGTATCAACAACCAAGTAACAGGTAACCATATATGAAGCAACAAGAGTATAGAACGCAGCTAACGGTTACACATAAAACAGATGCCAGTTACACATAATGCAGACAACGGTATACCAATGCAGGTTTAACAATGACGTATCCCGGAGCTAACGGTGTAGCATACACGGACCGTTCGGAGATATTCACGGATGATCCGTAGTCCATGCACGGATCGTTCGTAGTCCATACACCAATCGTTCGGACATAAGCACGGATCATTCGTAGTACATGCACGGGGAGTTCGTAGTCCATACACCAATCGTTCGGACATAAGCACGGAACATTCGTAGTACATGCACGGGGAGCTTGGGAAATGAGAAAAGTGATATTCTATGAGCAAAACTCATACATCTGACGATGAGCGCCAATCGTCTGATGTATAGCTGCTGAGCGATGTATTTGTTGTTGCGTTAGTGCCAGCGGGGAATATCCTTTTGCTACCACCCCTGAACCTGCTGTAAAATGGAGCATGATATAGTGGTTGCAAAAGATAGGAAGAGCTGGAACGGCCGCTTGCGGAACGCCCAAAGAATTACCTACCTCACCCAGTTTCTAAACCTTAAATCGTACAGAAATTCATCGTCGGTAAGGGTGTTTAAAAAGGCAATCAGTTGTGCCTTCTGTTTATTATCTATTATTAATGGTTGTCTTAATTCCGGTGCCAGTGTTGGGCTTTGTACTACCCCCGATCTGTAATGGTCTATCACTTCTTCTAAAGTATTAAACCTGCCATCGTGCATATAAGGATAAGAAGCAGCCACATTTCTTAAAGAGGGCACCCTGAAAAGTAAAGAATCCTTAGGGTCATGGGTGATCAGCATTCTACCATAATCATTATAAAAAGGAATTACGGTCAGCCCAATATTCTTAAACCTGTTATCGGTAAACAAGGGCTCTTTATGGCATTGCGCACAATGATTGCGGAATATCTGTAACCCCTCTTTTTCATCCTCCGTAAATCTAATGTCCTTACTTTTCTGCGCAATTACTTTATCGTACTTAGTATTATAAGACTGCAGTGAAACGAGGAACTGCGCCAATGCATTCAACACCTGCTGACTGCTGATAGTGGTATTGCCAAAAGCCTTTTTAAAGTCTTCTTTATAGGTAGCAGATTGATTTAGTTTACTGACTATATTCTCCATCGTATTATCCATCTCCACCGGATTGGTAATAGGATTTACAGGTTGTTCTGCCAGGGTCTTCACCCTTCCATCCCACATAAAAGAAGTGTTCCAGGCCATGTTGAAAATGGTAGAGGCATTTCGGGTACCTTTTAAACCATTGATACCGTGGCTCACCGGATGATCGACATGGGTAAAAGCACTGAATTGGGTATGACAGGAATTGCAGGAAATACTACTATCGCGGGAAAGAACAGGGTCGAAAAACAACCTTCGTCCAAGTTTAAAACCATCTTGTGTTACCGGATTTATTTTAAAATTGTAAGCAGGTTTAGGCCAACCCTTTGGCACACTAAAAACCACTTCGCCATCGCCGGTTTGCCGAACAGAAAAAGAGATAATAATAACCGAAAAGGTTATTACAGCAATAACCAGCAAAAGTGTTTTAGGTATACCCATTTATAAAGCAATTGAAAACATGGATGCATAATGCTGTGCCATCTTAACTGCTTTAGCAGAGGGAACGGTAATGCTGGGTTCTGCACTAAGTTGTATATCGGTAAACCAGGTAGATAAATCTGCATTCAGATCCAGTACATTGTTATGGATTTCCTTTCCGGTTAATGGTACAGAAACTTTCTGTACGGACTGGTAAGGAGCAAGATAACCGCCTATATGATACTCGAATCTGTTCTGAGGCGTATTGCACTTGCTGGAAGTGCCTTCTATTTTAGCATTGATATAGCCACTGTTCCAGGCCCAGTACATAGCAAATACCGGATCGAGATCGCCCGTTAAAACACCCATTGTATTGGTAAGGCTATCAACCCCTATATAGAATTCAAGTTCATCGAAATTATCTTTTATGTTCCTTAATACAATAGAGTCCCTATGTTTTAAAGGATTAATAAAATGATAACTATAGTTTTCTTTGTAAACCTCTTTATGCTGGTGAAGGAGTTTAAAGTTGGTAAGATACATTTTACACATATCTATTATCACGGTATCGCCGGCAGGAGTAATATAAGATGAATCTCTAAAAACCAGTGGGTTGCCTTTAAAGGTGAAATGGATCTTGATAGTAATGTTTGATTCTGCAGAAATACTTCCTGCAAAGAGCATTATTAAAAAGAATAAAGGCAACAACTTCTTATACATTACAATTTGATGCTGGTTAATCTGCAATCCTTTGATGGAATTTCTTACAATATTATAAAAGAATGATAATGCAAATTTAATGTTCTCCCTCATACATCTATAAAAAAACAAAATTAATGCCAGGTATTCTCATACGCTAAATTCTATTCTGCTTATTTTTTTATCTCCTCAAATTACTCTCTCCATTCGCCCAATCCCTGTCTGGTTACAATGTATTCATCGGTAGTGCAATCTACAATTGTAGAGGGTGTCATGCCACCTATGCCGCCATCAATAACAATATCTACCAGATTGCCAAAGTTCTCGTATATCAATTCGGGATCGGTATACTCTTCCACCATCTCGCCTGGTAGTGATGCACTTAATACAGGTCTGCCCAGTTCTGTTACTATAGTATGTGCTATTTTATTATCAGGAATACGCAAACCAATGGTGTGTTTCTTGCTCTCCAGTAGCTTGGGTACTTCCTTGCTGGCAGGAAGGATAAAGGTATATGGCCCAGGCAAATAATTCTTTAGAAGTCTGTAAAGAGGAGTGGAGATACCTTTGGTATAATTGCTCAGATGACTCAGATCGTTGCAAACAAAACTCAGCATCGATTTATTGGGTTCTACCTGTTTTAGTCTACAGATTCTTTCTATGGCCTTTGGCTTAAATATATCGCAACCCAGACCATAAATTGTATCAGTAGGGTAGATGATGATGCCCCCATCCATCAGGCATTCCACCACCGTTTTTATATTGCGCGGATTTGGATTGTCGGGATGTATTTGTAACAGTGGCATAAAAATGTTTTTACAAAGGTATTATGCTTACCAGTTTCTGCAAATGATATTTGTCTGTTTCGTCAAAATAGTTATTGTGTTCGCTATCTACATCGAGCACGCCTATTACAATTCCATCTTTAATAAGTGGTACTACAATTTCCGATTTAGAATAACTGCTACAGGCTATATGTCCGGGGAACTTTTCTACATCAGGTACTATTAAAGTATTAGCTGAAGCCCATGAACTACCACAAACGCCACGTCCTTTTTTTATCCTGGTACAAGCAACGGGTCCCTGAAAAGGACCCAGTACCAGTTCGTCTTTTTTAACCAGATAAAAGCCTACCCACCACCAGTTAAATTGTTGTTTTAATGCAGCAGCAATATTGGCAAGGTTAGCCACTTGGTCTTCTTCGTCTTCTATTAAAGCAGCTATCTGTTGTAGTATAAATTCGTATTGTTCCTCTTTGCTTCCGGTATGTATGTGTAAGTCTTCTGCCATAATTATCCATTATCAATCATTAATTCTCCATTAAATAAACATCCCCATCTCCAAAATGCTGTATCAGCTTCCTCTTTCTATGCTGTTGAATAGCCGATAAAGGCAGTATATCATCGTTGCCTTCCTCATTAAACCAAATAACATAAAACTGTGGTAAGGTATACATATATGCTATCTTTTTATCATGGGTTTTCTCTGGCAATAAATGAAAATAAGTATCGGTAAAAAGATATAGGGAATGTGCCGAATTGGAGTATACCGGTATGCTATCGCTATACTGTTTTATATGTTCATTGATATATTCAATTGTTTCCGATTGTCTCCAGGAATCTTCAGTATAACCACCAATTCCACTATCCTGTACATCAATATAAAAATCATAGGAGGCCATTACTTCCTTGGATAGTAGTACAACAAATATCATGGTAACAATTATAGCCTTTGTTCTTTGTAAAGAAGAGAATAAAGTACTGTTTATAAGCCTTTCGCCAATATGTACCATTAGCAATAGTACTGGAATAAACAGCGGAGAAAGTAGCCTGTTGTTAATCGTTTCGAACCTCGATAAGGTTGCAATAGTTAAGATAAATAAATAGTAGATAGTACCATAGATAGTTGCTACTTTATAATAAGTAGTATTGCTTCTGTACTTATACATTCTGAAAATTATATAAAGAGAATAAGCTACTAACAACAATAGCACTATTAAGCCAACTGTGAAGGTAGTTGTAGTAGTTAAAGCAGTATTATAAAACCATTCGCAGAATACTTTGCCCGAGAAGCTGATGTTATCATACAAAGTATAAATTCCCTTCTGTCTGTTGCCTGCTACCTCGGTAGTACTATAGTAATTACGAATAAGATTAATAGCCAGCGGCGTAATACCTACTAAGACTCCGGCAATAATATTCTTCCATCTTTTCCATAAGGTTATATTGGTATTTAATAAAACCAGTAACCCAGGAACTGCAATAAAAGTGATACCTGCAAAGCGGGTTATAGCTGCATAAGAAGCGATGAATACAGCAATATAATAATAGTACTTTTTTTGCAGTGTAAAGTAATGGGTAAGGGAGATGATAAGTAATACTTCCAGCAATATAAATACCGATTCCGACCAGAGCATATAGAACTCCTCGTGCAACGGAACTGCAAATACAAGTATAGATATAAGCGTGATAGTAATGATGCTATTGGGGAACACCATTTGCTTTAATATGCAACCCAGTAAATAAATTGCAATAGCAAATAAACCTGCATTCAAGTAAGCACCAAAAACAATAACAGGACAATGGGTAATGAATTTAAATATACCTAGTATAATAGGATATCCAACAGGGAATAAAGCTAACGGAACATGGTCGTACTCTACAAATCCTCTGCCATCTACAAAGCTGTTAGCGGCCGATAGGTAGGCAATAGAATCTCGGGATATCCCAATGCCACCATGATGGGTAAATAGCAGGATAATGATACATCCGAGTATGGCACCCAATAAAGCTTCTATATTTTTGAACGGTGAAAACATGATTATCTGTTGGCTACAAATATCATGATAATTTATGTAGGAGCGAAATGGCTATACTACTAAACAAAATATAGCTCTCTAAAATATTTTATTCTACTGCCTGGAATTAGTATAATCAGATACTGACTTTTATTGATAACATTTTTACTTCTTAGTCTGTAATAGTCTGTTACGCCTCTATAGGGAAGTGCATAGAAAATAAACAGTACTAGGAATTGACCCATACTGATAAATTCAGTTTTTATTCCTATTATTAATAAAGCAAAAGGGATAATAATCAGACAGTAATAATTGATAAGGTTTTTCATAATTGATTTTTGTTATAGTTTATTGTAGATAGTATTAAAATAAGCCTTGTTGATGCTGAATTTTTTAGCGGTGGGATTTGTTTTCCAGGATGGAGTAACCATATTGTTGCCATTACCATCACCATTCCAGCACCAGCCTATTACTATAAGTCCCTGTTGACTTGCATAATCTACACAGGCACTCCAATTGCAGGTTCCATTACCCACAGGTCCAAATTCTCCAATCAGACAAGGTCGTCCCGATGCAATCAAGGTATCAATATCAGCAGGAGCAAAGAACTCGCCAGTTCCACTATTCCAGCTGCTTTTATAAATATGTGCAGATAACACAATATTGTCATCATTAATTAATCCATTGGTAATGTTAGCGGCATTTGCAGCAGTATCTACATCTTGCCCCCATCCAGGTAAATCAATGATTATTGGTCCATCATAAACTTCTCTAACTATAGTTATTGCCTGATTGTAAGCATTCGCATAGTCTGTACTACTAATATGATGACTACCCCATTCGTTCATCAGATTAATCAGAAATCCGCCTCCAAGGTTTTGATAATTGTTCCGCCACCAGGTAGCTGCAGCAATCAATTCATTGGGGTCGTCGGAACCCAGAACGGTATATTTATGATAGGTTGCAATTACTTGATAATTGTTGTCCATAGCAGCTGCAATCCAGTTAGCTGCAGCACCAGCTTTATCAGGTTCTATCTCTATTCTTACAGAAAGAATATTGGAATATTTTTCCATTAAACTCCATCCAAAATCTACTACACCATTATTGTAATATGATGGTTGAATGTTAACGCCATTACCAAGTGTTGTATTGTTAGGAGAAGGAGGCATAAGATTATTTTTTTAGCAGAGCAAATATAGAATTTTAATAATGTGATTACTGAGTATTTATTTCCGTTTCCAAAGGTTTATATCAAATCTGAAATCCAGCGAAAACATTTGTTTAAAGCTATTACTATTAAAATGAAAAATTGCAGGGCGATAAAATGCCACTATAAAAAAATGGTTAGTGCAGACAAGTTCAGCCCCAAAGGTCAAACCTAATGAAAGTTCTTCTGTTTTATATTTTGGGGGAGTTAATGAGTCATAAAAATCTGGACTGGATGAATATTGGTAATCAGTAAAATTTACACCTCCAATTATATTAAACTTATTATATACATTATAATGAACTAATCCTTCTATAAGGTTTACATTAATATTTTCATTATCTCTAAATGGTTGAAATGCTCTTGTTAAAGCACCATTTAAAGAATATTTAAATTTGTTGTGTTTATAATATACAGAAGCTCCAATGCCCAGAATTCCTTGTTTATTCCATGTTTCATAATCATAATAAGTATATCTGTTTATAAAAGGCAACGACAATGTTACCCCAACAGATTCATTCTTTGTGAAATTTTGAGCAGATGAAACAGTGCTAATTAAAAAGCAGATAGTAATGGGTAGGTATTTGTACATGGTTAATGTATTTAGTGCAGTAAATATAGTGGTTGATTATTGTTTAAATTTAAAAATACTATTCTTTAAATAACCATTAATACTTCATAAAAAATTTACTTTCTCCTCCATAGATTTATATCAAACCTTAAATCCAGCGAAAACATTTGTTTAAAACTCTTTTTATCAAAACAATAAAGGGATGGGCGATAAAAGGCAGCAACTGTAAAGTGTGGAGTGAAAACTAATTCTGCTCCAAGTGTTAGACCCATTGTTCTATCATTCCTTTTTATAGAATAATCTACAAGTCCTGTGCTGTCCATACTAAAGTAACTTCCGGAAAACTGGTAGTTTGAAAAGTTAATTCCTCCTATTAAATTAAATTGATCGTGTATTCTATAATGTACTAATCCTTCAATTAGATTTACATTAATATCTTTAGATGCATCAGATGCTTCATGAGTAAATGTTATAACAGTAGTCATAGCACCGTTTATTGAATACTTGAATCTATTATGTTTATAGAAAACAGACGCGCCAATCCCGAATAAACCTTCCTTAGTTTCTGTTTCAGAAAACCCATAATAACTATATCCGTTAATTATTGGCAACGATAGTGTAACCCCAACAGATTCATTCGTCTTAAAACTTTGAGCAGATGAAACAGAACTAACTAAAAAGCAGATAACAATGGGTAAGTATTTGTACATGGTTAATGTGTTTAGTGCAGTAAATATAATAGCCAATAATATTAGACTCTCAAATTGTTAATGCTAAATAATACTAAAATGTGTCCGATATATCTCCAATGACAAACACTTTAATTGTATTTAACCTTAAATGTTTACTTAGCAGCGTCTGAATTTTTATTTATATTTGAATCCTATACCAAATATTATGAAACCTTTATTTTCAACTTTTATAATTATCTCGCTTTTGTTCATACTGATAAGCAGTAGTTGCACCAAAAGCAACTCACCTATTCTACCAGTAAGTATAGTAGGGAAATGGAAATGGGTTTCCACTTATCACGATTATCCGCTAAGTGCTACCAATCCTTCCACTCCAGGAAATTCGGGTATTGAGGAATATGTAATTTTTAATACAAATGCTACCTGGAAAAAGATACAAAATAATGTTACGGTAGACTCTGGAACTTGTGCTACCGGTCATGGATTTTATCAGCCATTACCTACTGCTACAAAGTATGTATATGACAGTGTAAAGTATTACAACTCCTTACAAGGAGCTACCTGGGATTATTATAGCATATCTAAAGATACCCTAACATTTAGTGGAGGATTTGCTGGATTATATGGTAGTGATAGTAAGACGTTTGTTAAGCAATAATAAAGGGTAATACAATAAAGCAATTAAACCATAAAACAATTTCAACCGTTTACCCTACCGGCACTCTCACCATTGTTCTCGTTCCCTTTCCCAATCTGGATTCTATCATTAGAGTTCCATTCAAAGCCTTTACTCTTTCACGCATACCCAATAGTCCATGATGAAGTTTAGTATCCACTTTATCTAACTCGAATCCCACGCCATTATCTTCAATAGTCATTAATACATTATCATCTTCCATATTAACTTCAATGGCTACTATACTTGCATTTGCATAGCGGAGTATATTGGTAAAGGATTCCTGATATACCCTGAATAGTGTAAGGCAAATGGTATGATTACACTCTGCATTATCATGATCAATATTGGAATGAATACTGATAGTGATTTTTTGATTTTCCAGATAGCTTTTACTATGCCATTTAATGGTGCCAACTAACCCAACATCATCCAGCATTTGCGGATAAATAGCATTGTAAAGTCTTCTGCTCGTTTGTACAGTTTCATCAGTAGTATTCTTTAATTGTTCCAGCTTTTTAACCAATGTATATTTATCATCCTCTAAATGAGATAAAACCCAGGATATATCAAGTTTTATTAAAGTAAGACTTTGCCCAAGTTCATCATGTATATCTTTTGCTATCACCTTCCTTTCCTCTTCTTTTACATGATAAAGATGATTGGTTAAAGACTTCAATTCTTCATTAAGTTTAATTAATTCACCCTCATTTCTTTTTCTTTCTGTTATGTCAAGAAGCGTTGCAGACTTTAAATCAGGTTCTCCATTCATATTACGATGAAGCATTGAAACTACAATGGCAGGAATTATCTTTCCTTCTCTGGTTACTACTTCCAACTCTCCTTCCCAGGTATCGGTTGCTATTAAGGAAGATCTGGCAACATTCTGAACAATCAATTTAGATTCTTCAGTCAAAAAGTCATGTAAAGTAAATGCAGAAATATCTTCTGAATGGGATAATAAAATTGTTTTTCTTGCTAAATCATTTAAAAAAACAATACGGTCGCTCATATCCGATATTACTATGGAAGCATTGGAGTTTTTAATAATATCAGTCAGTAATTTCTGTTCCTCTTCCAATGCTCTTTTTCGGGTAATATCTTCTTTTACAGCAACATAATTGGAAATAATTCCTGCGGCATTGGTAACGGGGGAAATAACGGCCGACTCCCAATATATATCACCATTCTTTTTCTTATTGCAAAATATTCCCTGCCAGGTTTTTCCTGCTTTAAGCGTATTCCAAAGATGCTCATATTCTTCTTTAGAAGTATATCCTGTTTTAAATATCCTGGAGTTTTGCCCTATCAGTTCTTCTTTGCAATAGCCAGTTAATTTACAACAGGCTTCATTTATATATTCTATATCCCCTAACGAATTGGATATAACCACTGTGGAAGAGCTTTGCTCTATTGCCATACTTAGTTTTATAAGGCTCCATTCGCTCTCTTCCTTTTTTGTTTTATTATATAATGCACTTATGGCAAATGAAATGTTATCGGAAAGACTTTCTAATAACTTTATTTCATGATGATTAAAATAATTAACCTCGCAATTATAAAAGTTAATTAAATATTTTACTTCTTCATTATTTATAACTGGCACTGAAATTACAGATCGAAAACCTCTTTTTAATGCTTCTTCTCTCCATGGCAGCATATTAGGATCATTAGCTATATCATTACAATAATAATACTTTTTATTTCTAAAAGCTTTACCTGTAGGTCCGTTACCATAAGGTGTATTGTTGGATGATATTAACGGTTGCGAAAAACTGGTATATCCAGCTTCATTGCCTGCAAAAGATAGCGTTTCAAAACCTATAGTTTCTTTATTGGGTTTTGTAAACCATACAAACTCAAATCCGCCTACTTCAACAGCAATAGTAGGAATAGTATTTATAATATCCTCATAGCTGCTTGCTTTCAAAATCAACTCATTTACTTTACTGGTAAATAAGTTGATACGATTGCTTTTAATTAATGCTTCTTCCGTTTTTTTTCTTTCCGTAATATCCTTTTGTGTAGACACCCAATGAGTAAAACATCCTTTTTCATCAGCTAAAGGATAGATAGAAATATTAACCCAGAATTCAGCTCCATTTTTTTTATAATTAATAACTTCAATTTCGCAGGACTCCCATTTTATTAATGCCTCTTTCAATCTTTTCAATTCATTCTTATCCGTATTCTCTCCCTGAAACATTCTTGGGGTGTTGCCAATAACTTCTTCACGGGAATAACCAGTATGTTCTACTATTGCATCGTTAATAAATATAATTTTTGGTCCAGGTAAATCAAATGGTTCTGCTTCTGTAATAATGATGCCATCTTTCGAATTGGCTACAACAGATTCCAGTAATCTATATTGTTCCTGTTCTTTTATAATAGTACTTACATCACGGGCAATGAAATATACTTTTCCATCCTTTTTAGTAATATTCCATTCCAGCGATTTGTATGCACCATCTTTACATTTATATCTGTTAATGAAAAATTCTGAATGCTGCCCTTTCAATATTTTGTCTCTCTCTTCTTTACTTTTATGTACATCTTCTGGATGTATTAAATCTTCAATTTTATAAGAAAGCAACTCTTCTTCA
>CAIVPM010000098.1 GCA_903907815.1 uncultured Chitinophagaceae bacterium
ACCTGGTTCTATAATAAATATTTAACCGAAACAATTTTCTTCAACTTAGGTATAGAGCTGAATACCACTAAAATAAAACGGCTATACTCTAATTGCTTAAATATTGGTGCTATGGCTGCTTAAAAATTACCGAACTATTGTAATATAATATTTGCCATTTATTATTGTTAAATTTGATACCCCTTTATTACTATAATTAATGGTTGTATCTTTATCGGCATATCTTCTAATAACTCCATTTGGCCAATATGTTGTTTGTTTTATTACTTCACCATTTTTGTATACATATGATTTTACTAGATGAGTACCGTTCTCATCCCATTCTTTATATAGACCATTTAAAATATCATTCTGAAATGTAGAAAGATACACAACTTTTCCATACTGGTTGTATTGCTTCCATACACCATTCCTTTTACCCATTTTATAGAATCCCTCTAATGTTAATTTACCATCATAGTCATATTTCTTATAATATCCATTATCTACTCCGGTTTTAGGATCCACTTGGTGGTCTAAACTAAGCAGATGATTACCAAAATACATCTTTACTACTTTTTGTGTAAATCCAAAAAAGGATAAACTCATTAAAAGGATTACTATTATTATCTTTCTCATAACTAAATTATTTGCCCACAAAACTCCACAAACAATTTCGTCCAGAAAATTTCAACTTATTTCAAGTTGGTTATTCCCATATAATTCTATTCACCCAACTACGGAAAACATAGTTAGCTGTTTACTTAAAACCTAAAACTTATAACTTAAAACTTACAATGGTCTATGGAACATCAGTCCATTGCTTTCAAAATACGATAAGCTGTGTAGTAGATTCTTATCGAATATAATAGAAGGTAAATGATTAAACTCCTCTATAAAAATCGCCTTTAGGGCTAGGTGATATTTATTATTTATGTCAGCATATATAAAGGTTTCTGCCATTACATAGTATATTATCTTACGTTCAGTTTCGTTATGCTTTGGGTAAATAGTTTTGCAATATTCAAGTAAATCTTCAACGTATTGTTCTATTGTGTTTTTATGCTGTTCATTCATCACCATGTACCATACTTTATAACAAAGAAACCGCATCCTTGGAAAAATATAAATTCCTTCCAGTTCTTTATCTATATACTCCGTATTATGGTACAGCTTCCTTGCAACCTTTATACTTTCAGGAAAGTTCTTATGTATATAATAGTGTCTCAATAATACCGAAAAACCAAATATATAAACTCTCAATTCTAATTCCGATTCATCAGGTTTTATACCATCAACATAAAAGTCAAAACCTTCATCATAATCTTTTATTCTGAAAGAAGGATCAAACCCGTACTCAAACAAATATTTTCTAACAAACTTGTTTTTGGCAAATCTTTTATAAAACGAAAATGGATTTTCAACCTTCAAAAGGCTATCATAAACATCCAGGTTAATCTCAAATTTCAGGTCATGTTCAAAGTCTTCAATCGAATCAAAGTATGCCTCCAGAGGATTAAAACATTCTTGTTGAATGCAATGAAAAATCAAACTATTTTTATTCGATGTATTGTCAGCATTTAATGGCTGATGCAACTTTAATCTGTTCTTTTTCACATCCTCCACAAAATCATCCCATCTATTAAACCCAATAAAGTTAGTGAGTATGTGTAGTGTGTTTTTGTAATGCTGATGATCCTTATGTTTATGAATAAATACTCTGTAAATGGTAATGCCAGAAACACCCGACAACCCTATAGCACTAATTTCCTCGCTCAGTTTATTACAGTCAGGCATTGTTGAAATCTGAAATCCAATTTTTAATCGGATCCTTTGTTTCAGCTCAGCAATAAAATAATCTTTATCAGTAATACTTTTATCCATTGTAATATTGACTAATAATTCTTTGGACTTAAAATTCAATTTCAACAAATATATTAGTTATAATCATACTCATAACCAATTGAATAAACCTGAAATCAAATAGTTGTATATTTTCATTCTCAGCAGAGTGTACTTCTCCGCAAAAGTCTCATTTTCCCATCAACAATTTCATCATTAAACCCGCTATAGGGAAAATTGACTTTGCGGCTTAGAGTCCCGAAAATAATCAATCACCTAATAAATAACATAAAAAAAGCCCGCAGATCTCTCAGCAGGCCCTTCCAAAAAAGATTTAGTTTTTCTTCTTTTAGTATTTAGTTTTTGTCTCCTACCTCCTATATTTATCGTATCATATTCTGCATCTTCACATATACATTTGTAGTCGTGCTTCTCACAATTCTTACAGGCAATGTTTGTGGTACATATCCCGGTACTACAGCCTTAAAACTACCCTTACCTACCTTCACTCCTACAATAGTTGCAATATCATATTCATCTGTAGTAGCAGCTTTGTCCGAATTTAAATCACTCACCACTCCACCAGACAATGGATTACCATTTTCGTCAGTAAAATGTACTGCCAGAATATTATGTCTGCCATGTTTTATCAGCTTACTAATCAAATCAAAATTCGAAGCCATTACAGTCTCTGGAAAATAGGAATGTATCAAATCTCCAATACTTTCTATTATATCATCAAGTTTCAGTTTCAATGGTTCCATCAAATCAGTACCCGTACTCTTTTTCGCTTTTGCAAAAGTGATAGGCAAATCCTTCGAACCTTTAAAATTAGTAATATTGGTTTCCATCTCCGTAATATCGGCAGCTTCCAATACGGTCAATAATAAAATATTGTTTTTCATCAAATCCTTTACTGCACTAGCCCTGGTCATCATGATATCTGCAGATCCTCTATAATAGGAATCTGTATGACTCAATCCATCCAGCAACAATTTGTTATTTAATCCTTTCGCAAAAGTCTTAGCTCTAAGGCTATACTTCATCATACTTTTAACCATAACAGTAGCCAGATCTCCCTTATCATCGGCAAGCCCACTATTATCTTTCTGCTGTGTATTTGCAGCACCTTCTATTTCTAAAAGAACTGCATCTAATTTTGCTTCCCAGCCAGGATAATCATCAATGGTAGCTAACGCTGCTTTATTATCTTTACTCTGTCCAAATACTTGTGTTCTTTTGCCCGAATCGTAATGGGCTTGGTCATCTGCATTCATATGTGTTATTGTTTTTTGGTAACATGTAAACCTACCACTTATAAGCTGCCTTAATTCATTTCAATCATAAGGTTGATAACCAATTACGCACACCCCAATGCACATATCAACATAACCGACCCATACAGAGCTTTTACAACTCATTTATATTTTCACTTTCATTATTAATGTATAGTAATTATGTACTAAAAAGAACTCAATTGCAACAATTCTGGTTACTAATATTCAATAATAAAAATTCATGGTAGTCTATTTTCATTCTCAGCAGAGTGTCTTCTCCGCAAATGTCTCATTTTCCCCTCACCAATTTCATCATTAAACCCGCTATAGGGAAAATTGACTTTGCGGCTTAGAGTCTCGAAAATAATCAATCACCTAATACATAACATAAATAAAGCCCGCAGAAAATCCGCTGGCTCCAGTCATCAAAACGTATTAATCTAAGTACGCACATCTAAATTCTAAGTACTGTATTCATTTTATTCAACTTTAAATGTACGCTTTTCAAAACTTAATACTTTGTTATCTACCAGTTTTAGCAACCGCTCAACCGCTTGCGGTTCTTTGCGTTCGTATTTGTATTCCTTAATTTCTTAGCGTCGTATATCTTAAAATTCTTTGCGGTTAAATGTATTTCTTTCCCAGAGTCCGTGTTAAATACTGTAAGGATGACCTTTTAGTTGTTCAATATTGTAATTATAATATTTCAAACCCTTTATTTTCTGTTCATAACGCTATTCTTTACACTACTAATCGA
>CAIVPM010000099.1 GCA_903907815.1 uncultured Chitinophagaceae bacterium
AATACTTCAAGGTCTACGCTGGCAGTATGTTGAAGTATAGCTCTTTCATCTGCTACCAATATTACGAGGCTTTTATTGGCAGGACGTTTCTTTACATTAAATATTTTCTCTACTGCTTCCGTATTGGTTGCATCGCAGCCTAATCCCCAAACAGTATCTGTAGGATATAATATTACGCCGCCTTTGTTTAATACTTCCAGACAACGCTCAATATCTTCCTCAAAATTATTCATATTATATAGTTACAATTACAATGCAAATTAAGGATTGAACTTCTAATGAAAAATATTTTAAACAAAAAGGCTGAAGTAATTCCTTTTAAATTAATATCAGGAATCCTTCAGCCAACTAACACCCAAACCAAAACTACTTTACACCTTTAATACACTCACATTTTTTTCGTTCGTTACCTGTAAGATAATTGTATTGTTTTTAGACACTAATTTAAGATAATAAGTAGTCTCCTCTTCCTCATTTGTAAATGCGATTGATTCACTAATACAATACCCCGCTTCAAGATACTTTTTACTGATTTTCTCTCTAACTGTTGCATCAAGTTGATTAAAGTTAATCGCATTGCTACTTCCAATAAAGTTACCCTCTTTACTAAAGAAGTTATTTACCAGAATACCATTGATACTTTACTTTCTTTAGCGTAAAACGAATTGCTCTCTACTCCCTTTGCACTATTATCTTTTGATGCAGCAAAGCTTACTGAAGCTGTTAAAATAATTACCAGCGAAAGAACTGAAAATGATTTAAATACCTGTTTCATAATTGTATGTTTTTAATTATTAAATGATCGTCATTATTTTAATTGACAATGCAAACATATTACGCTAAAACAGCCTTTACAAGCAGATTGTGACCACAAAAATTAAATTAAAATTCAGCTTGATGAATGGTGATCAACAACTGTACAAGAGAAAGCAATTATCGAATAAAACCCTTTATTTACAAGCATTACAGCGGTTTGATAATGAAAATATAAAAGTCAGATTTATTATGATGAACTTAATTAAACGGATAGTTCAAAAGTATGAATGGCAATCAATCTGCTTAAAAAGTTGTATGTTCAACGCTCAATTGTTGTAATGAATTATCTCGCTCATGCATATTTATCCTTTCACCACCCCGATATATTAGTCGGGAATATGATTAGCGATTATATAAAAGGAAAACAGCAATATACTTATTCAAAAGGCATTCAGCAGGGTATAAAACTACATAGATTTATAGATCATTATACCGATCATCATCCTGCTACCCGTGCTTCTGCCAAGCTAATGTCCAAAGCAGTTGGAAGATATGGCAATGCTCTAACTGATGTAATTTACGATCACTTTTTAGCCAACGATTTAAGGGAATTCAAGAATGAAGCAGCATTGAATAATTTTGCTTTAGAAACCTATACTTTACTGGAACAGCAACAAACAATAATGCCAGAACCATTCCAGTTAATGTTGCCCCTTATGCGCGAACATAACTGGCTTTATAATTATAGGAAGCCCGAAGGAATTGAAAAAAGTTTCATGGGTGTAGGCCGACGATCAACCCACTTAAAAAGTACAGAATCTGCCTTTACCCTTTTTGAAATGGAATATACGTTCCTAAAAGAATGTTACTTCAGTTTATGGGACGATTTAAAACTGGCAACTCAAACAGAATTAGCCAATATACTAAGTGAACAATCTTAGAATTTAATAGTCAGCCCAATTTTACCACTACTAAATACATTACCTCCACCTAGTTCGAGGTTCACACCAAGATTGTTGGACCAGCAATAACGACCTCCTATTTGTGCTCCTAATCCTAATCCGGAACTATGACTACCAGCATAACCGGAGGCGGAAGACCATGAATAATATCCAAGATTTAATCCTCCATAAACATCAAAGTTTTCAGGAACATTAAATACTTCATTAAAGTGGTAGTTGATGTTGCCAGAGATTCCTGTAATAGCATTACTGTAGCTTTTCCCATTTACATTTTCACTGTAAGATCGGAAGGATATTTCTCCACCGGTGCTAAAATTGTTTTCCAAACTATAATCTGCACCAACATAAAATGGTATTCCCCAATCAGATAAACCTAAGCCTGCATTCAGTTGATATTTGCCTGGCGATAATGAACCTTGACTATTTGCTATTATTCCACTTGCAAGAACTACCATAATCAATAATACCTTTTTCATGTGTTTTATTTTTAATGATTAACAATGCTACCCCAGAAATACTTTGTATAATTTATAGGAGTTTATCCCACTACTTTTCTTGTTTACAAATTTATTGCCAGAACAA
>CAIVPM010000100.1 GCA_903907815.1 uncultured Chitinophagaceae bacterium
ATGCTTTATGAAAGGCGGTCTTTTGTCTCATTAACATTAATAACCGCCTTTCTTTTATCTTTTATTGTGTAACTCCACATATTTTTCTTTTGTAAATACTACCGAACTATTGAAATAATGTAGTTTACTTTTTTTGTTGAAACAGAATTCTTAACATTGTACCGCTAAAAAACTAAAACCAATTTTAGATTATGCTTAAAATCAAACCCTTATTATTGATTGTATCATTAATATTATTTCATTTATTTTCTTTTGGTCAATGTCCTTTTAATACAAAATTTGGAAAAATCAAGCCAGAAGACTTTAAAGTGCAATCTCCCTTAATTGATTCTTCTACCAGAGCTGTAATTTTATTCGACGTGGGAGATTGTTCATTTGAAGGTAATTTAAATGGATGGTTTAGTATCAAGTATACAAAACATACACGAATTAAAATATTAAACAAAAATGGGTATGATGCAGCTATAATCAAAGAACCTCTTTATGTTGGTGATCACAATAGAGAAGAAAAAATGGATGATATAAAAGCCTCGACATTTAATTTGGTAAATAATATAGTTGAAGAAACTAAACTAAACAAGGCTGATATAATGACTTCAAAATATAATAGAAACTTCATTAGTAAAGTATTTACGCTCCCTGCATTAAAAGAAGGTAGTATTATAGAATTTACCTATACAATTCACTCAGAATATACAAGGTATTTACGCCCGTGGAAATTTGAAAGTGAATATCCTTGTTTATATAATGAATATGCTGTTGCAATTCCAGAAATATTTAATTACGTATGCGATTTAAGAGAAAATGTACCTTTAAAAGTTACTCATAATGACTATTTTGATTCATATATGATATCAAGAGATGAAGGTAAAGCTGCATCATCAATTCAAACCTTCTCAGTAAGAGCAGGTGTAAGACAAACAAAATGGGTTGCTAATGATATTCCACAGGTAAAAGAAGAACCATTATTAAGAACAATAGATAACTGTATATCTAAAGTTGACTTTTTTTTAAAGGAGATAAGAGTGCCCGATCAACCAGTTGATACTCGGTATAATTCATGGGAAAAGGTTTGTGAAAATTTAAGAAAGGATGAATCTTTTGGCGAACAGATTTATGCTAATCATCATTGGTTAAACGAACCATTGAAAGTTTTAACCGCTAATATTTCAGATACAGTTGCCACCATTAAAAAAGTGTTTGAATATGTGAGAAATAATTTTGCAGTAACGAAAGAGGAAGGAATCTATTTATCAGAAAAAACAACTTTGAAAGATGTTTTTAATAATAGAAAAGGGTCAGCAGCGGAACTAAATATGTTGTTGGTTGCCATGCTAAGGAAATTAAATTTCAATGCAGAACCAACCATATTGAGTACCAGATCGAATGGAGTGGCACATCCCTTTTACCCTATTTTATCGGAATATGATTACTTAATTGTATGTGCTAAGGTAGGTGAAACAAAATATTTTATGGATGCATCTGAGCCTTATTTAGGCTTTAATAAATTACCATTAAAATGTTACAATGGTTATGCAAGAATATTGTCCGAAAATCCATACCCCTATCTGTTTAGTAGTGATTCAATTAAAGAGAAAGAAAATGTTTTTGTATTAATATCATCTGATGATAAATCTATTACTGCCAATTTTCAGCAAGATCTGGGATATTACAATTCTCAAAAATACAGATCGCTGTTTGGCAAGAAGAGCGTAAAAGAAATTGGAGATGTTCTTAAAAAAGAATTTTCAACAGATGCCATCATTTCAGATTTAGTAGTAGATTCTCTGAACTCATTGGAAAATCCGTTAAAACTCTCTTATACTAGTTCCATTAATTTCAATGGAGATGTTATATACATAAACCCCTTATTCAATTATGCAATAAATGAGAATCCATTTAAATCTGATAAGAGAAAATACCCTGTAGAGAAACCTTTTGCATTAAATTTATTGTATGTTATGTCTTTCAATATTCCTCCTGGATATAAAGTTGATGAAATGCCAAAATCAGTAAAAGCTAAACTTAACGAAGATGAGGGATATTTTGAATACCTAATTTCAGTTACTGACGACCTGATTCAAATGCGTTGTAAGCTTAATTTTGAAAAAGCAAATTATAAGGCTGAAGATTATCAATCAATCCGTGATTTTTATAGTATTGTAGTGAAGAAAATGAATGAAGAAATTGTTTTAAAAAAAATCAAATAACTACCAATGAAGTTAGTGATTGTTTTACTTTTTATTGGCATTCCGTTTTCTATATTTTCTCAGGAGTATAGCGTGAGTAAAATTGCTGATTCCCTTAAAATTAAAGCAGATGCCGTTTTAAGAATTGATTACAATGAACTTAAAATATATTCACCCAAAGAAGCAGTAATAAAGCATAAGTATGCTATTACTATTTTATCGGATGAAGGTAGAACACATGCTTCGTATTCTAAAATTTATGATAAATTCGACAAGCTAAATAAAGTAGTGGCTAAGTTGTACGACTCTACAGGCAAACTGTTGAAAACAGTAAAGAAAAAAGATATGCAAGATATTGCCTATATTGACCAGATTAGTCTTATTGGTGATGCAAGGGTAGTAAGATTCGATTTTGCATGGAAATCATTTCCTTATACCGTTGAATTTGAGGATGAAGTAGAAATAAATGGAATCTTTGAATTGCCTGAGTGGGTGCCTGTTGATGATGATAGATATGCGGTAGAAAAAAGTTCATTTAAAGTATTTGTCCCAAAAGATTATATACTGCATTATAAGCTTTTGAAAAATACAAAGCCGCCTGTTGAACAATATAAAGATGATAATAAATCATACGAATGGGTATTAAATAATTATTGTGCATATGAAAATGAACCTTTGAGTCCTGAAAATATAGATTTAGTTCCTGGTGTACTTTTAGCTCCTTCGGATTTTGAAATTGATGGATATAAAGGCAACATGGATTCCTGGAAAAATTTAGGGCAATTTAAATGGCAATTATATAAAGGAAGAGATGTATTACCAGCCAATGTGAAATCTGATATACATAAACTAACTGATACTATAACTAATGTAAATAAAAAGGTAGAGATGCTATATGAATATTTACAGCAAAACACACATTACATTAGTATTCAGATGGGGATAGGTGGCTGGCAACCTTTTGATGCTATTTATGTTGCAAAGAATAAATATGGTGATTGTAAAGCACTTTCAAACTATATGGTCTCATTATTTAAAGAAGTAGGTATTTTAGCAAAACAGGCTGTAATTAGAGCAGGTGTAGGAGAAAAAGGATTAATTCCTGAATTTCCATACAACTTTACAAACCATGCAGTTATGTTTATAATCAATGAAAAAGATACTACCTGGCTAGAATGTACCAGTCAGTTCGAAAGTCCAGGTTTTATGGGAAGCTTTACAGGCGACAGAGATGCTTTAATGTTTGATAGCACAGGAGGTTATATTGTCCACACACCTGTATATAAAGCCGCTGACAATATTCAAAAAAGAATAATCAAAGCTAGCTTATCTGTTGATGGCACCCTGAATGCTGATATAAATGCTACTTATACAGGGATAAGTCAGGAAAGAAAGTTTAATATGCTTCATTATGCTAATAAAGAACAGAAAGAAAAAGAACTGAACGCTGAATTACATCTGCCCACTTATCGTGTAGAATCTTCTGAATATAAAGAGCACAGAGGTAAAATACCTTCTATTGATGAACACCTGAAAATTACTGCTGACAATTATGCTAATATTACTGCTAAAAGAATGTTTGTTGTTCCAAATTTAATTGAAAGAGAAGATAGATTAGATACCAGCAAAAAGAGAAAATTCGATATTGTATTACACAATTCATTTACCGATATTGATAGTGTTGAAATTTCAATACCTATAGGGTATGTTGTAGAATCATCGCCAAAAGATGTAGATATTAAGAATAAATTTGGTAGCTATTCTTATAAGGTTCAATTTGAAAGCAATACGATAAAACTATCAAGGAAATTAACGTTGTACGCTGGAACATATTCTCCTGAAGCGTTTAATGAATTTGCATCGTTTCATGATACAATGTTTAAAGCAGACAGATGTAAAATGGTGTTTGTAAAAAAAGAAAACTAAAATAACTTCCTTTTAGGATTGTATATTTTTTCAGATTTCTCCATTAAGCCTATACAGTCGTTCCATAATAGCTTTCCAGTAGTGGATGTTTTCTTAGCTATTGCTATTGTTTCACGCAAAGAGTACCAGGCATGTTTAGAATTTCTAAGCAATGAACCAAACATTACTACAGCAGTTGCAAACCGGTATGTTGGATCGATATTTTCAAACTTCTCGTAATTATTAAGCACCGAAAACTGTTGTGTTTCTTTAGATAAATTATTTTGAGTATCTAAGTACCTCAGACTTACATCTGCTATCAATGAGTCGGTATTATTAGTAGTTGTATTTCTGGTAATTTCAAATATAGCCATCACAGTATGTCCACTGCCTATATCTCCACCTTCCAGATCGCTACCATGATCTTCTATGGCATCCTTTCTATTATCAAACCCTATTAGTCTATAATTCTTAACTAATGCTTTATTGAAATTAATATCAACATAAGCATCGTTTGCCACATTAAATATTGTTTTAGAGAACTCGGTTACCAGCACTTTTTCCGCTTCTTTGATATCGTCAATGTATGCAAAATTTCCATTACCCGCTTTAGCAAGGGTTTCTAATTTACTATCTTTATAATCACCCATTCCAACCCCAATACAGGTAAGATATATTCCACTGTTTTTTTGAATCTCAACCAGTCTTTGAAGTTCATCTTCCGATGTTTGTCCTACATTAAAATCTCCATCAGTAGCTAAAATAACCCTGTTGTTTCCTTTTCTAATAAATGATGCTTTAGCTGCAGCATAAGCCTTTCTGATAGCGCCTTCTCCTGGGGTTTCTCCGTCTGCATATAAAGAATCAATTACAT
>CAIVPM010000101.1 GCA_903907815.1 uncultured Chitinophagaceae bacterium
ATGGGAAGACATCCGTGGGGGACGTTTCTGAAACTGTGGCTGTTGGTCGCAGGGGGGAACCGCCCGTACTGATGCCAACTTTCAAGGTTGCGGAGTCTCCGGCGTCTTTGGCGGGTGAAAACATAGTTTCCTGCGAAAATCTGGAAGTCGTGACCACTTGTATTAAACTCAAAACCAAAGCTAATATTCGGATGAGGATTATTCATCGGATGTTGCGTTAATGGTTGATCGTAGTTTAATAAGAAAGAAGTACCTTGTGTTAATCTTACTTTACCAGAGAATGAAACAGCTACGTGAGCATTGTTCATTGTTGGTTGGTATTTGCCTGCATCATCTATGTAAGCATCTACGTTATTAAAGTAAGTAATACTAGGTGCTACCTGTAAAGAGAACTTTTCACAGATTTTTCTAGCAATAATTAACTGATTGAAGTAAGCCCAACGATCAGAAAAATTAACAATCGGTAAAGAAGCATTTTTAGCTCTGGTATCCATCAACGCATCGCCGTAGTAAGTAACACTTACAGGCATTTTGTTGTCTTTAGTTTGTTTTAATAGAGCAAGTTTAGCAGTAAAGTTTACTTGCATTCTATCGTTGGTTGCGCCAAAACCTAATTGTAGGTTTTTAACTGGAGCATAGTTAACGCCTAAACGCATATTTGCACCACCGTAAATACCGTACAAATCTGTAAAATCGTTTGTCATTACTCCAAATCTGTGTTGGATGGTAGCTTCCAGTGTACCTTTAATAGGCACCATAACAGTTTGGTTGTCTAAAATAAAATTTCCAATAAAGGTATTCTTAACATAAGAAGGAACCTTTTTTACTACAGGTGCTGGGGCTGTAGAATCCTGTGCTATCAATCCACTGAATGTTGTTAAGCCCAGCAACATAAAAGCTATAAGCTTTAACTGAATTGATGATTTGATTTTTATATCTTTTCTCATTTGAATTGATTTAATTATTTTTAGCTCCTTGGTTAATCCAAGCATAAATTTTCGCATTAATGTCCGCATTAGGTCCAGCGCCAAGTGGCATTACAGGACTTTTCTTACCGGTTAACCATAACATAATCGTACTATTATCAGGATCAGAAGCTTTAAAGTAGCCTCCGTCTGTTAAAGATTTAAATGCATTTGCTGCTGTTAAATCAGGAGCTTTCCCTCCTGCAACATGACAACCACTCAATGCACAATTACTTGAAAATATGGGAACAATATCACTCGCAAAACTCATAGTCTGCGTAATACTGGCTCCTGGATTTTCTACGTAAGTTGTAGTCTTATAACATCCTGAAATAGCAAGCATCACTACGGCTAGAATCCCGGATAATATTGCTATTTTTTTCTTAAACATATAATTGTTTTAATGTGTTATAAACTACCTCTTATTTTGCAAAATGTAACACCAAGTTTGGATTGATAGCGTGTTGGTTATTTGATTGATTCCAAATTGCAAATCCAAAAGGTTGATCTTGATAATTGTTAGCTGTGAAGTCAACATCTTGTTTTAAACCATCAGTAGTTTTTAATTTACGTTTGTATTCAACTACCCAACCAGATCCTGTATAAACAGCACTACAAGGAATATCTTTTCTACCACCAATTAAAGGTTGTGCGAAATAAGAAGGTAAAGTTTTTGCTTCAATACCATAAACTGCATCAGCAGGTCTTTGATAATCAGTAGTTGCAGTAGGATCTAAAGTAGAACCATCAGATAAAGTTAATACTCCTGTAGAAGCAACACCCGTTACTTTAACAGCTTTACCATTTGATGTATCAGCTAAAAGTACAAATCCTGCGTTAGCAACTCCTTTATAAATCCACATAGGAACAGCAACAGAAGTACCAGTACCATCTAATTTAAGATTTTGAGAGTTTTTAACTTCACCTTGGTTAGGAGATGTATTATAGTGAGGACCATTTGGCCATTTGTAAGTAGTAGCAGAATCTATATAGATACCATCTACGTGTCTTCCATTTGCACTACCACCAGTAAGGTTAGTTACAGCAGGTCCACCAGCATAATCCTGATAGTTATCGTCCATATATCCGTTAGAAGCATCCGAAGCTATATATCCTAATTTACCCCACCACATATCAATTTTTTCGAATTGACCATTGGTGTAGTGATTACCACTACCTGCATTAGATTTTTCAACCGCAGGAGATACTGAATAATCCATATATGGAGTAAAAATATGACAGCTACCATAACAAGTTTGTGTAAGGAATTTTTGACAAGAATTGTCTATATTAAATAACATAGCAAATTTATCTTCTCCAAAACTAACTCTTGTTACATTACCATTTACATCAATTGACTTGCTAGAAGGTTCAGCAGCCCATAATTTAGTAGTAGGGTTAAAATACCAAGGGGCAACGTTTGTGCTTTTTCCTGCATCAACCCACTCAGCAAGAAAATAAATACAAGAATCATCATACATTGAACGAAGAGTAGTTGGATACTGCTCACCGTTGTAACCGGTAAATAAACCATTACCTGGATCAGGAACAGTTGGAGAGAAAGCTAATTTAGTTGCATTAGCCCATACAGCATCAATTGTACCATCAATAACTGGTGCAGTAGATGTTTTTACAGAATTTAATACGTTTGTACTAGTTGAAGAACTAGTAACTACCTGATCGTTCTTAGTACAATAAACCAAGAAGATGGTGAAGAAGAGAAATAAACCTAAAATCGAATTACGTTTCATAAATAAATAATTTAATGTTTGAACATTGATTGTTGATGCGAATGTTGCTTAATCTTTATTCCTAATCTATGTCATATATCATACCGGGATATGATTCTCGTCATGTTTGTCATGTAATTGTCACATAGCAAGGGTTTCAGAGAATTGAAGCAAGTAAATAATTTTGAATAAATTATAATTTACAGGAGGTTTAGTAGGTTTAAATGGACATTTTAGGAATATTACCAGCTATTTATAGTATTTGAAAATATTGAATTTTATTACTGAAAATGATTCATTAATAAATAAATTATTCAAATTTCTATCTTTATTGCAATTAAAAAATCAATAATAATCAAATAATAAACAAATCGGAAGCTATTCCATCAGCCATTAGTTTGCCTGAGGATGTTAGTTTGATGTTTTTTTCAGAAACTATAGCAAGTCCTTGATCTTTCCACTTGGTTATTTCCATTGTAGTATGTAAATACTTGGCATTTCCATACCGTTCAGTCAGATAATTAAGATCAATTCCATCTATTGTACGTAATGCAGTCATTACATATTCATTAAACTGCTGATGGAGAGTTAGGGTTTCTATTTCGGAAGGAAGGATATTACTATTAATAGATTGAATGTATAAAGCATTGTTAGCAATGTTCCATTGACGGGAATCACCATTAAAAGAATGAGCAGAAGGTCCAATGCCTATATAGTGTTTCCCTTGCCAGTAGCTACTATTGTGCTTGCTTCTATAACCAGGTTTAGCAAAATTGGAGATCTCGTAATGTTCAAAGCCTGCATTGTTCAAAGCTTCCATTAATATCAGAAAATGGTTTGCTTGTTTATCTGTATCTACCGCTTCTTTCTTTTTGGTCTGTATTAGTTTATCTAAAGCAGTCTTGGGTTCTACCGTTAAAGCATAACAGGAAAGGTGTGAAATATTCAAGCTTAAAGCAGTATTTATATTCTCTTTCCATTGCTCATCACTTAAATTAGGTACACCATAAATAAGATCGATAGTAATATTATTAAACCCGAATTCCTGCGCCAGTTTTATGCAATCGTAAGCCTGGCTTGCATTATGCGCTCTATTCATCCATAACAAGTCTTCTTCTCTGAACGACTGTATACCAATACTTAAACGGTTAATACCCATTGCTTTCCATTGCAGTAACTTATCAGCAGCAATATCATCGGGATTAGATTCCAGTGTTATTTCAGCATCATTAGAAACTATATAATTTTCCTTTACGGCCAGTAATATTCTCTGAATCTGTTCAGCTGACAATATAGATGGGGTACCGCCACCAAAATAGATAGTTTCTATAGTTTCTGTAGTGTAATCTTTTCTTAAACCAATTTCTTTTATCAGGCAATCTACCAGCGGTTCTATCTGTTTTGTGGAGGTAGAAAAATGGAAGTTGCAGTAATGACAAGCCTTCTTGCAAAAAGGAATATGTATGTAAATGCCTGCCATTAAAGAAATATTTACTAATGTTGTGATAATTGAAATGATGGCGAAAATAAGGTTATATAAGATTGTTCTCTGCTGGCTGATTTTCTATCTGCCAATAATATGCCATTCACAGCTGGTAAATCTGTTGGTTACGAGCAACAATAACCCATCTATAAATGTATCTACTATTATAGATTATAAAAAGACATTCAGTAACAAATTTCTTTGTAAACAGAATATAGAAAGGCTGCCTGCATTGCTGCAATCTAAAGGATATATAGGAGCATCTGTCGATAGCATAAAAGAAGATAGTGCTTCTATAAAATGCTTTATGTTTCTGGGTAATAAATATAGCTGGAAGAAAGTTAGTTATGACCCATCCTTACTGAATATACTTCCTGCTATTGGCATTAGTAATATTATTAAAGAAGGAACAGTATATAATAGAATAGAGGCGGAGTTTATTCAAAATAAACTGGTAGATTTTTACTGTAATAGTGGTTATCCATTTGCAAAAATTGCCTGGGATAGTATACAGATTGACAGTAATAACATTTCGGGTAGGCTAAGTGTAAACAAGGGTAATATTTATTTACTGGACAGCATTAGAATACTGGGGACAGCTAAAATAAACCTGAACTATTTATACCATCAGTTGAATATTGCTGAAGGTTCGGCTTTTAGTATTGAAAAGCTGGAATTGATAGATAGTAAACTTAAAGAAATTCCTTTTTTAAAGCAATCACAACCCTGGTCTTTAGAGATGCTAGGGAATTCGTTCTTATTAAATCTTTATCTGGAGCCAAAGAAAACAAATCAGATAGATGCCATCATGGGTTTTGCTCCGGCTAATACGCAGAATGGAGGAAACCTTTTATTTACTGTTGATGCAAAACTGAAGTTACAGAATGTATTGGCAAGCGGTGAAATGATGTCGCTGAACTGGCAGCAGATTCAGCCACAATCTCCTAAACTGAATATTCAGTTTCAACGCCCATTTATCTTCAACTCTCCTTTTGGGTTCGACTTTAATTTTGACTTATATAAAAAGGATAGCAGTTATGTAAACATATCAGCAGACCTTGGAGTACAATATGTTCTCTCTACCTATCAGACTGCTAAGTTGTTGTTGCATAGTTTTAGAACAAACCTATTAACTGTTGATACTTTAAGTATTGTATTTAGTAAAAAGCTTCCCGACTTAATGGACTTGTCCATCAATCAGCTGGTGGCAGGATATATTTATTATAAAACTAATTACCGGAATAACCCAAGAAGTGGTAACGAATTAAGTTTTGAAATTGCTGGGGGAAGTAAGCAGATTAGAAAGAATAATAGTATTACCCAATTGAAAAGTAATGCATATAACTATGAAGGGCTTTACGATTCTGTAAAAATGAGTAGTTATACCTTTAGAAGCAGACTGTCAGCTGCACATTATTTCCCTATAAAACAACATGCTACCATAAAAGCAGCTATACAGGGTGGTATATATAATAGTCAGAATTACTTTACAAATGAACTGTTTCAGATGGGTGGAACTAA
>CAIVPM010000102.1 GCA_903907815.1 uncultured Chitinophagaceae bacterium
GTTGAAGGTAATACAAGATTGTCTGTAGCTATAGATTTGAAACTTAAAGATGTTCCGACAAAAGAATTAAAGGAAGCGTTTGAGAGCATTGAAGATATAAAGCTCTGGATGGTTCAACATCAAATTCAGAGAAGAAATTTATCGCCAATTGAGAAGATTCAATTGGCTATGCAATCAAAAGAGACAATTGAAAAGTTGGCAAAAGACAATCTTTCAAAAGCTGGTAAAAATGAAGCTGTTGAACTGAAAATTGATACAAATGAGGAGATTGCAAAACTTGCTGGAGTTAGCAGAACATCTATAGTAAGATATACGAGTGTATTAAACAAAGCTTCTAAATCAACTATACAGCAACTAAATAAAGGGGAGATTAGCATAAGCAGTGCATTTAACTCAGTTAAGGATAAACCTGAAAAGACAATAAGGCCACTACTAAAACAACCCAATGAGATAGAATATATTTCAATAGAATCGTTTGAAGACGGTACTGACAAAATCAATGCAGGTATAATAGACTACTTTATTGTAGTTAAAGATTTGAAGAGTGAAGAAATAAAGAAACATATAAATAAACGTTCAGGAGTGATGGTGCTAACCAATACTCAAAGTTAATCACTAGAATAGCTTATATAATTGGCGCACGATCGTGCGCCTTTTTAATATAGGTCTTAATCACATGACTGAAAATCTTATAGTTAGTAACAAAATAGCCTGAAATTAAAGATACTCATAAATTTGGGGACTAACGGACATATTGTATGAGTGAAGAACAAAAGAAACAACTTGAGCAGCAACTTTGGAACATAGCTAATACCCTAAGAGGTAAAATGCACGCTGATGAGTTTAGGGATTATATATTAGGTTTTATATTCTATAAGTACCTATCTGAGAAGATGGACTTATACGCAAATGCTATATTGAAGTCAGATGGTATTAAATTCAAAGACATCAACGAGAGTACTGATAATGGCAAATCCTACATTGAGGCCATCAAAGAAGAGGCACTGGAGAAACTAGGATACTTTCTAAAGCCTTCTGAGTTGTTCTCTGAGGTTGCTAAACGTGGCAACAGCGATATAGAGGGGATTAGTAACTTTATATTGGAAGACCTTCAAAAAATCCTTACCAATATCCAGCTAAGTACAATGGGTACAGAAAGTGAGGACGACTTTGATAACCTGTTTGAGGATATGGACTTGAACAGTACCAAGCTGGGTAAAAAGCCAGAAGAACGCAACGAGGTTATTTCTAAGGTGCTTTCTCATTTGGATAAGATTGATTTTAATCTGGAACAAACAGAACTTGATGTTCTTGGGGATGCTTATGAATATCTTATTGGTCAATTTGCCAGTGGAGCTGGAAAAAAAGCTGGTGAATTTTACACACCTCAAGAGGTTAGCCGAATACTAGCCAAAATAGTTACCACTGGTAAAACCAAGTTGAGGTCTGTTTATGACCCTACCTGTGGCTCTGGTTCTTTATTGTTAAGGGTGGCAAAAGAAGTGAAAGAAGTAAGCAATTTCTATGGCCAAGAGCTTAACCGTACCACTTATAACCTTTGCCGTATGAACATGATTCTACATGATGTTCATTACAGGAAGTTTGACATAAAGCAAGAAGATACACTGGAGCGACCACAACACATTGATAAGCAGTTTGAAGCCATTGTTGCTAATCCACCTTTTTCAGCTCAATGGTCGGCAAATCCTCTTTTTACCAGTGACGATAGGTTTAGTCAGTATGGCAAACTAGCTCCAAGCAGCAAAGCTGACTTTGCTTTTGTTCAACACATGATTCACCATCTTGCTGATAATGGTACAATGGCTATTGTATTGCCACATGGTGTACTTTTCAGAGGTGGAGCAGAACAGCATATAAGGAAGTATCTTATAGAGAACCGCAACTATCTGGATGCTGTTATAGGATTGCCAGCTAATATCTTTTATGGTACAAGCATTCCAACTTGTATATTGGTATTCAAAAAATGTAGGGAAACCCCAGAGGACATCTTATTTATTGATGCGAGCCAACACTTTGAAAAGGCTAAGCAACAAAACTATCTGAGGGATATAGATATAGATAAGGTAGTGGAAACCTATCGAAACAGGATTGAGGAAGAGAAATACAGCAAGAAAGCAAGCCTTAAAGAAATTGCGGATAATGATTATAATCTGAATATACCTAGATACGTTGATACGTTTGAGGCAGAAGATAGCATTGACCTAGATTCTATAGTTGGAGAACTGAAGGTATTGGATATAAATATAGCTAAAGCAGACCAGACCATTGCTGAATTTTGTAAGCAACTAAACATCTCAACCCCATTCTAATTATGGATAAGCAAAAGAGCATACCACAAATTCGCTTTCAAGAGTGTACTGGAAATTGGTATTGTACAGAGTATAAAAATGTCTATTCATTTAGAACTACAAATTCATTTTCAAGAGAAAAACTTAACTATGATAAAGGAGAAGTAAAAAATATTCACTATGGTGATATACATACTAAATTTAGAACATTGTTTGATGTTCAAAGGGAGTCAGTACCATATCTAAATTCTGATATTAATATAGATAAAATTTCATTTGATAATTATTGTAAGGAAGGGGATTTAATCATAGCAGACGCATCTGAGGACTATGCAGATATTGGGAAAGCTATAGAGATAGTAAATCTAAATAATGAAAAGGTGGTTGGTGGTCTTCATACTTTTCTTGCTAGACCAGATTTAAGTAAAATTAGTATTGGATTTGGAGGGTATTTAATGAAATCATCAAGTATCCGATTGCAGTTAAAGATTATTGCTCAAGGAACTAAGGTTCTTAGTATTTCAACTGGAAGGCTATCTGATATAAAATTTAATCTACCATCATTACCCGAACAACAAAAGATTGCAACCTTTCTTTCGACTGTTGATGAAAAGATACAAGCATTAAAGAAAAAGAAGTCTTTATTGGAGCAATATAAGAAAGGGGTAATGCAGCAAATTTTCAATCAAGAAATAAGGTTTAAAGATGATGATGGAATTGACTATCCTGATTGGGAGGAAAAGAAAGTGGGGGATATTGTAATTTTCACTAATGGTAAAGCTCATGAAAATGAAATAGACAAGGATGGATTATATGTTGTAGTAAATTCAAAATTTATTTCAACAAATGGAAAAGTTAGAAAATATTCAGATAAAAATATTTCACCCCTATTAAAAAATGATATTGTTCTAGTTATGAGTGATGTTCCTAATGGTAAAACTTTGGGTAAATGTTTCTTAATTGATAGGGATAATAAATATACTCTTAACCAAAGAATTTGCTCATTAAGAGAAGTAAATGTTTATAACCCTTTCCTTTTTTATATTATAAATAGAAACGATTATTATTTATCTTTTGATTCAGGTGTAGGACAAACAAATTTGAAGAAGGAAGATGTGTTGAATTGTCCAATAGTAATACCTATTTCAAAGGAAGAACAAATCAAAATAGCAAACTTTTTATCAGCTATTGATGACAAAATCGTTTATTGTCAGAACCATATTGATAAATCTGAGCTTTGGAAAAAAGGTTTATTACAACAAATGTTTGTGTAATTTATGGTAAACGCAACTCACATTAATAACTATAAGTTTCGTGTTGATCTGCCATCCGGCAGACCAATACGAAACAATAAATAATAAAAATACCATTGAGAAATGGCTAAACAACCAGAGGTAATATTAGAAGAGCAACTGGTAGCACAACTGCAAAGATTGGGTTACGGGTTGGTATTTATAAAGGACGAGAAAGAGCTAGTTGCTAACCTCAAGAAGCAACTGGAAAAGCATAATGGCTTAACCTTTTCAGATAGAGAATTTGAAAGGGTAATGAACCTGCTAAGCAAGGGAAACGTATTTGAAAAAGCAAAGACTCTCAGAGCAAAACAGCACATACTTAAAGACAACGGCGATAACCTTTATTTCGAGTTTATCAATACGGAGCATTGGTGTCAGAATCAGTTTCAAGTAACCCACCAAGTAACCATTGAAGGCACGTATAAGAATCGTTATGATGTAACCCTTCTAATAAACGGACTTCCATTGGTTCAAATAGAACTAAAGCGTAGAGGTCTGGAACTTAAAGAAGCCTTCAACCAGATAAACCGTTATCAGAGACATTCATTTGGAGCTAATTCAGCTCTGTTTCAATACGTTCAGATATTCGTTATAAGCAATGGGGTAAATACCAAGTATTACGCCAATAACCGTAACCAATCTTTCAAAGAAACATTCTATTGGACTGATAAAGAAAACAAGCGACTTACCAATATCTTAAACGGATTTACTAGCGACTTCTTAGAGCCGTGTAACATATCAAAGATGATATGCAAATATATTGTACTGAGCGAAGCCAACAAGGTACTGATGGTGTTAAGACCTTATCAATACTATGCAGTAGAAGCCCTGATTGAAAGGGTTAAGAATACCAGTAAAGGTGGTTATATATGGCACACCACTGGTTCTGGTAAAACACTAACATCTTTCAAGGCTAGCCAAATCCTTATGAACCTACCACAAGTTAAAAAGGTGGTGTTTGTAGTGGATAGAAAGGATTTAGATTACCAGACCAACAAAGAGTTCAATAGCTTTAGCGATGGTTGTATAGATGGAACGGAAAGCACTAGGGCATTGGTAAAGCAATTCTCTGATGATACCAAGTTGATAGTAACAACCATCCAGAAGCTTAATACAGCCATAAGCAAGAAGCACCATGCTAATAGCATGGATAAACTAAAGGATGAGCGTATTGTATTCATATTTGATGAGTGCCATCGTAGTCAGTTTGGTGAGACTCATAATAGGATAAAAGCTTACTTCAACAACATTCAGTTATTTGGATTTACTGGTACACCAATATTTGCTGACAATGCAGTTAAAAATGATTTAGGCAAACGTACCACCAAAGAGCTTTTTGGAGACTGCTTGCATAAGTATGTAATTACAGATGCCATAAAGGATGATAATGTTCTCAAGTTCTCTATAGAGTACGTAGGTCGGTATAAACAAAAGGATGGTAGCGAAACTCAGATTGATATTGAAGTGGAGGATATTGATACCAAAGAGCTAATGGAATCCCCTAAGCGACTGGAGAAGATTTCAGATTATATCATCGCACAACATGACCGTAAAACACATAGTAAGACCTTTACAGCCATGTTCTGTGTTGGTAGTGTAGAAACGCTTATCAAGTATTACGACATCTTACAAAGGAAGAAAGAAGAGGGTAAGCACAATCTAAGGATTGCAACCATTTTCAGTTATACTGCCAATGAGAATGATGCGGATGCGAACGGCTTTATTCCAGAGGAAGTTTCGGTGGTGGAAGAATCCCCAGCTTTATACGGACTTAATGTACATAGCCGAGAAAAGCTAGACCAGTACATTGCGCATTATAACCAGATGTTCGATACCAAGTTTAGCACTAGAGATAGCGAATCCTTCTACAACTACTACAACGATATATCCAAGAAGGTTAAAGAAAGAAAGATTGATATACTGTTGGTGGTTAACATGTTCCTGACTGGATTTGACAGCAAAACGCTTAATACCCTATACGTTGATAAGAACTTGAAGTTTCATGGTCTGATTCAGGCTTATTCACGTACAAACAGGATACTAAACGAACAGAAGTCACAGGGCAATATCGTAGCCTTCAGGAATCTGAAGAAAGCCACCGATGAGGCTATTACGCTGTTCAGTAATAAGGATGCTATTGATGTGATAGTGATGCAGCCTTATGAGGATTATGTAAAGAAGTTTGACCAAGCGGTTAAAGACCTGAAACAGATAACTCCAACAGTTGACAGCGTTAACGACCTTGAGGACGAGAACCAAGAATTTGAATTTGTAAAGGCATTCAGGGAGTTAATCAGGATAAAGAACATCATGGCAGCATTTGCCGACTTCAAATGGGATAACCTATCAATGGATGAACAGACCTTTGAGGACTATAAGAGCAAGTATCTTGACCTTTATGATAGAGCCAAAACAAAAGAAAAGGTATCTATATTACAGGATGTGGACTTTGAACTGGAGTTGATACACCGTGACGAAATAAACGTTGCTTATATTATACAACTGCTTATCAAGCTGAAAGGCAAAAACAAGAAAGATACCAAGCAGTTTGAGAAGGAAGTATTTAACTTGTTGGGTAGTGAATCTACTCTTAGAAGCAAACGTGAGCTGATTGAGAAGTTCATCAAAGAGAACCTACCAGAGATAGACGACTCAGACAATATACCAGAGGAATTTGAAAAGTTCTGGAGCAAGGAACAAAAGGAAGCATTTGATAAGATGGTATCAGAAGAGCATTTGGATACGGATAAGACTGAGAAGCTAATTGAGGACTATCTATTTGCCGAAAGGCAACCATTAAGGGATGAGGTGCTGGAGCTTATTGATGGCAATAAGCCAACGGTACTGGAGCGCAAAAAGATTGGTGATAGAATCCTAAGTAAGATAATGGGATTTGTAGAGACCTTTATAAATGGTATGGTAGGGAAGGAGTAGCATCATTGAGGAAGTTCAGGTAAAAAATCCTTTGGTGAACATTCAAACACTCTTGCTAGGGTATTAATGTGGTTTAGATTATACTTAGCTCTTGTCTTTGGACTTTCAACATCTCCTATGAAGCTTATGGACAAATCTATTTCAAAAGCTAAATCCTTTTGAGACCATCCTTTTTCAATTCTTTTCTCCCTAACTTTATCGATAACATACTGTTCTACAGATGATACCAATGGCTCTACCATGTTAAATTCTTTATTCAAAGAATCTTCATTTGAAAAATACTGTCACACGTATATATACGTGTATTATATTTGCATTGTCAAAACAGTTAAAAAGGTTTAAGATTTACAACATTATAGATTGCTAACTTTTAATCGCTTTTTACTCTCTAAAGTAATTAAATTAAAAACAATTATTATATGGCAGATAGTTATAATGCAGATAAAATGTCGATTGGTTTTTTGCAAGTTGTGATAGCGTTTTTTGTGCTATTATTAGTTGTGTATGGAGTAGCAGTATCATACAACAAGCTTTTCGTTGAAAATAAAGCAACAGAATCCAATATTGAAAAAACAGTATCAGATAATAGCGATAAAAATAATACAAAAGAAGATATATCCACGTATTTAAAGGGTCATTCCTTTACCTACAATGGCAATGGTTCTGTAAGATTTACAGGAAGTACAATGACTGTTACGGGCGGCAGGGCAACTTTAGAAGGAGCATACACGATAACATCTAAGACAACAGCGACCTTCGCTATTCAAGCTGTATCTGGTGATTTTGATGCTTCAAACAACGCTATGTGTGGTGGAAAGATTGAATTGAATGCGGATGGCACATTGACCGAAACTATTTCAGATGGTAACACAACAAAATCTTACCAACTTCTTCCTAAAAAATAAGGTATAAACAAAGTCAATTATGGCTAAAGTTAAGCATAGCATTGGCGAGAAATTTGCCATAGGCTTTTTCATTATTTGTATGGTGTATTGGGGATACTCAAGTCTCTTTTCACACCACAATAGCAATAGTACCAAAACGGTACAAAGTTCAAATTGCTCAAGCACTGAATATTATAGTAAAGGTCTTAAAGATGGGAAGGATTGGGTAACAGGAGGAAACCCGATTGCTGGTGATAATGAACGTGATAGAAGTGCAATGAAGAGTCTTAGTATATGGGGTAAAGATGATAAAGAGTTTAACTGCTATTATGAAGGTTTTCTTGAAGGTGAAATAATAAAATAAAAACACAATGGCAGAAACATTGAAAAAAATAGGGTTTAATACAGGGGTAAGTATAGATTTCGTAAACAACCAAGTATTAGTTACAGCTTCAAATTACAAGGGGGCTATTGATTATAAAAATTTAGATAATTATACCTATACCAGTATATATGTACCTCGATTAAGCTTTATTGCTGTTGCTGCTAGGATTTTTCTTGGTGGTGGTTTTCTTTCAGTTTTCCTTTTTGCCTTAATGTTTAAAGTTGATTCTGAAGAATTGAGTCATTTTCTTGGGGTATTGACTATTATAGTCTTTCTTGCTACAATATTGTTTTCTGGGTTGGTTTTTTATGGCTTCATATTCAATGCTTTATTAGGATTTAATATTGCTGATAAAATCGTACAAAATTACTTTTCAAATAAAAGATGGTTTGTCGTTATCGGAAACAAAAGTGGTAACAATATTCAATTTTATGCCATTATAGATGAGATTGAAAAAGTAAAACAGTTAGAGAAAATCATATCAGACATTAAGAAAAATTACATACCAGAACCTATACTTCAAAAGGAAGTAACCAAATCAGTTCCTTCTGATTACTTGGTGGAGTTAACAAAACTAAACGAGCTTTACCAGCAAGGAATATTAACGGAGGCAGAGTTTACTAATAAAAAGACTGAAATCCTTAATAGGAACAGTTAACAATAAATTCTAATTAGATTCATAATACATAATAATGGTTAAGGGTTTTAATATGGATCAGCTCCACCGGAGCTGACCCTTATTAAAACAATAAAAGATTGAAATGGTAACTTTACTCCTAGCTTTTGATATTTATATTGAAAGACTATGATTAACCAATATTTTAAAAAGACCCTTGCAGATGTAATTGCTACTGATTACCAATATTTGAAGGCCAAAACATTCCCAACTCAATTTGGAGACCTAACTATAGACGAAATAAGAATAGTTGAGGCTAACTCTGGAGAATACGACATCGTGCTTTTATCTGAAGCAAACGTGCCATTCAGAGAAATCTATGAAGTTCTAAATATAACAAAGATGAGGTTGGTGGACTTCTTATTTCTAAGCCACAAGAAGATAATAGCAACTGACATTGACACATATATTGAAATTGACTTTCAACAGGTTTATTATACAGAGGATTTGAAACTAGCTCAAGCAGCCTGCAAGTATTATTCTTACCTTATTGAAGATAGGTGTAAATTTTTGCCATTTGGTTCAGATGAATACTTAATTATTGATTTTATTAGGCCACTGAAGATTGCTCCAAATAAATATCAAGTTGTAGTAGGTAGGAATACAACTAACCAAAAGGTACTAAATAGTGATAAACTGTTGATTCAAGACATGGTAACTCTTTTGAATACCTGTGGCATAAAACAAAGTGAAGAGAAGTACTTAAAAAACTTCATTGAACTTTACCTGTAGATTCACTTATTTCAACATATTTATATTTAGCTTGTTTCCCTGAACAAGTTTTTAGAATCATTTCATAATCGCCCCTGTATTCTTATTGGGGCATTTTTATTTCATTTTCACTTTACTTTTTCTGGATATAAGTTATATTGATAAAAAATAAATTATGGATATAGCATTAACAGAAAATGAAGCAATAAGAATTTGCGAACACTTTCAATACCTTATAGGTAACACGTATGATATTGCTCCTTACGGAGATTATCATATTCAATCAATAACACCATTTGAAGTTGCAGAAGACTATTTTAAGATTGACCTAGCTGTCAGGAAAACTAAATTGAGTCCACCACGAAACATAATCCCATTATCTCAAATTAATGTGGACTTTCTGGACTATTTATTTATCAAGCAGATTCCATTCGATATTAAACAATCACACATTGTACTTATTGATAACCCAAACAATCTTAAAGATTTTAAAGCATATCACTAGTTTGGGATATTTATATTGAAAGAACAATATGATTTACAAATTAACCTGTGAAGAAGCCAAAACGATAGTTGATAAGTTCAATCCTATACTTACTGGCACAACGATTAGTAAAGCTCCGTTTAATGGCTATTCAATTGTCACTGTAATGCTTATACAAGACTTCAGTGACAATTTTCAGGTAAACTTGCTTATTAAGAAGAAGTTTAACGAAGTAACCAAGGAGATTTTCATTGACTTGTTTGATTATCTTATTTCAACTACAGACTATCTTAGCCTTCAATGCCAAAAGAGTTAATAAGGCGATTTCAGCCTTTGCTCAATTGGTCAAAGGTATTTTTGTGTTTATGGAATCTAATTCAAATCCTGGTCCGTTTCCTGGCCTTATAGGTGCCAATGCTGTAATTTATGTACTCATTAGTGTGTTAATCAAAAATAAATATTGGTTTAAGTCATTATTTTGACTAATATTTTATTTTTAGTAAATTGTACAATATTTATAAATAAGGTTTCAGACCCCTCGGTGCTACTGGAGTAATTACCAGTAGCCGCCTTCCGAGGTTAATCAACTAGGCATATAAGCTGGATGCTTTGCATACCAGTATTGAATAAGGCATAAAATAGTGTACAAAATCAATCTCTATGAGAACTTACGTTCTCCCCAAAACCCAAAGGTCATTTCAATTGACAGTTATGTTGATTTCATCAAAGAAGGAATCAACGAAACTCAAGTATTAACAGCCAGAGTTCATGGTAAAGGAACAAATCTATATGATAGAATAAAAGCTAATAGGTATTGTGTAACTCATAACTTCTTATACAATGGCTATAAGAGTGATGATAATATCATTTCTTCAACAGGTTTATTATACTATGATATAGATGAACCAATAGATAATAGCACATTAGATGAATCTAAGATATTCATAAGACACAAGTCATTAGGTGGTATTGGCAGTTCAATTGTAGTAAAAGCTTATAATATAACAGTTGATAACTTTGATAGAAACTATCTATCAATAGCTACCGAATTAGGTATAGCCAATAAGATTGATAACAATGCTTCCAAGAAATCACAGTTTACAGTAATAAGTTATGATAAGGATGTTTATTATAATCCTGATTCTTACGAATTTACAGCATCTACAGAAAACCTATCATTCGATAGTAATATATCTTCTTCTGTTTGTTATTTACCTAGGAATGATAGTTTTTTAAATAACAAGTATCGATTAACTAATGCAAGCGATTTTGTACCAGAAGGCAAAGAATATGAAGTGTTTAAAGATGGAGTATTAACAGCAAAAGTGAATATACCAAGAAATATCCCTCAAGGAAATAGAACAAGGGTACTAATGGCTATTGTACAGCAAATTGTAGCACTTAATCCATTTTCACGTTATGAACATACATTGAACAGGGCTCTGGGTATCAATCAAATATTTACAAATCAACCATTGAGTGAAAAGGAAGTAATTGGAATAGTAGATAGTATTATAAAGTATAGAGACAATAAGACGATAACGCCTATAAACAACAAGATTAGGAAGATAATCTTTAAAGGAGATAGCCAGTTAACAAGAGCTGAAAAGACTGCCATTGTTAATGTAGAAATAGGAGCAATACGAACAAATAAAACCAAACAATTAATTCATGATGCAATTGAGAATTGGGATAAACCAGAAAAGATAACAGCACAAAAAATAGCAATCATTACAGGAAAGGGCATTGCCACCATCAATAGACATTGGAAGGAATTTAAAGAAATTGTACAAGAATATAACAATAACATTCTATTATAGAAGGGGCTTCCAAAAAATAGCCCCCCTGCCTGTTACCCCCCTTCTGCGGGCATGTTCGCCCCCCCTCCTAAACAGCCGATGATTAGATGTTTTTATAGTAAAATATATTTTTATGCTGGAAATTTTGAACTTAAAAGACGCCACCCCCAATATCCCAAAAAAATTTTTTGCAATATTTCTGGTACAGATTATTAAGCAACACTATATATCCAAATATAGTCCTATTTTCAATTGATTAACCATCCCTTTTGTCCCTTCATTAGCACGTTTGTGCTGGTTAAGTTAGCACGTTAGTGCTATAGCATTATTATTCAATTACATAACATGGCTCGTTCAATGCGAATGTTATATCCCTAAAAAATAAATATGCTCAAAAGGTTGCACCTTTTTTATATAAAAAGTATATTTGCGCTATTAGATTAGTACACTAATCTATATCAACTTGAGCTAAGCTAGCAGCTAAAAGCTGATTACAACTATCACAGAATTTTACTGTAATTTATTACAGGCGACTTATCGCCCTGGGAATCATTTTGTATTATCCTGCATCGCAGGATCATACAAAATGCAAATAGGGTGGGTCTCGATATGACCTTAAAAGAATAATTCTCTATTACTTATTATAAAATAGAAATAGGAGTAGAGATTTTATACTAGAAATCCTTAGTATGGTTTAGAATTATATTCTATTCAAAGGTATAACCCTCTATGAGGGAGTTTTATTAATTTAATTAAAGTGAGTAAAGATGAAAACAGTGGCTCAGTTGACGACACAATATTCTATGCCTATGCCGATAACTTAACTGTAACTCCTAAGCTATCTATTGAACAGCTTAGGGAGTTTAAGGGTATGGAAAATTTATCAGAACAAGAGTCTATAGATACAATAGAAGGGCTGTATAAGCTATCAATTATAACGTATAAAATATATAACTAAAATGAAAATAACAAAAATTAGAAGCTTCAAAAAGAAGCAGTCAGTAGTAAAAAAAACAAGTCAATGTGTATGGCTTTATACAAGGGATTCATACAGAGAACAACTAGCAAACACTAGTAAGGCTATTCAATTCGACAATGCACTAGTATATGCTAAACAAAAAAACTATGATATAACCAACGTTTTTGGTTTATCTGTTCACATTGCGTCAATTGATTTTTATAAAGAAGAATTAATTAGACTAGTTGAAGAAGTTGAGAATTCAAAGGATAGACCTTATGCTATTTTGGTTTCCAGCTTAGATAGAATTTCAAGGCTTGGTATCATAGGACTTGAAATTGTTACAAAATTAATAGTGGAGCTTGGAGTTCACATTATTGAAACTTCAACTGGAAGAAATACTATAAAAACCAATGATAGGTTTGAGGTATATAGAGCCCTTTTATGGGGGAAGCCATATTCTAAAATTAAATAGTTGCACATGTTGTGAACTATATCTTATATAATAAAATTAAAACAAAATGGGATTAGAACAATTTAAAGTCTTCACAAAGAAGCAGTCAGTAACCAAAAATAGTAATCAGGATGTATGGCTCTACACCAGAATTTCATCTAAAGAGCAGCAGACAAACATGAGTTTGGAAAATCAAAAGGAGAGCGGGTATAAGTATGCCCAAAAGCATAACTACCAAATAACAAAAACTTTTGGGGGTACTTATGAAAGTGCTAGTGGTGATTTTACTCGTAAAGAATTCACCAAATTATTAAATGAAGTAAAGTATGCAAGAAAAAGACCATTTGCGATATTAATCTTTACAATAAATAGGTTCTCCAGAACAGGCGGCAAGGGCGTTGGGATTGCAACAGAGCTGATTGAAGGGCTAGGAGTGCATCTTATAGAAATTTCAACAGGTAGAAATACACTAACAGAAGAAGGTAAACTAGATGTTTACAGAGAGCTTATAAAAGCAAGGCAAGAAAATATAGATAGACTTAGGGTGACAGTACCCGGTATGAAAAGATTGCTGGAAAATGGTGATTGGTTAGGGACTGTTCCAAGGGGCTATGACCATTTTGGTCGCAGAGCCAAAGATATAAGTCATATCAGAGAAAAACAGTCCATAGTTTTAAATAACGAAGGGAAGATATTGAGACAGGCTTGGAAGTGGAAACTTCAAGGTGAAAAAGATACAACAATTCTAAGGCAGCTAAGGGAGATGGGTTTACAAAAAATGTATATGCAAACTTTAAGTAAGATGTGGCGTAATCCTTTTTACTGTGGCGTACTGGTTAATAAGATGTTGGAAGGTGAAGTTAAAAAAGGGAATTGGGAAGGGATGGTTTCACAACAAGAATTTCTCATTGTTCAAGAAATCATTAACGGAAATAGTCAAGGATATAAGCATGACTCAATTAACATAAATAGACCATTGATTTGTTTTATAAGGTGTAGTATTTGTAATGGTAATATCACTGGGTACGAAGCTAAGAAGAAACGCTTGCATTATTACAAATGTCAAAAGTGTAAGGGGATTAACATCAATGCTAATACAACTGTAAAAGCCAAATTAGCTGGTGCAAATGATATGTTTAAAAATTTGTTAGCAGAGGTTAGGATGCCTGAAAGCCTTATTGAACCATTCAAAGCTCAATTAAAACTGAGTTATAAAAATTTAAGCAGTGAAAAGTCCTCAACAGTCTCTGTGCTAAAAGAAGAACTTGAAGGGGCTGAAAGTGAACTAAAGAAATTAAATAGAAGGTACATGTTAGTTGACGGTTCGGATGAAGTAACTTACTTGGAAATTAAAGCTGAATTTGAGACTAAAATAGCATATCTGAAGAATAGTATAGATTCTGCTTCAGAACAAGTATCTAACCTCGATAATTATATTAATGTTTCTTTGGAGGTTGCTGCAAACGTCAATAAATACTGGGTTTTAGGTGAAGTTGCAACAAAGAAACGTATCCAAGAACTAGTATTTCCA
>CAIVPM010000103.1 GCA_903907815.1 uncultured Chitinophagaceae bacterium
CAATAATAAACAAAAACAGATTCGCTAAAAAGGTTCTCATTTTTTTGTATTTTGCCATTCATAGAAAAATAAGGCTTAAAAATGCCTCAAATGGCATCGTTTGCACAAAAAAAACTCTTAAATAAGGCATCATAATTACCCCATTTTAGTAGCTTGTTATAATTTGCGTATTATTTAGGTTAAATTTGAGCAGTTATTACTGTCATCGATTGATAAAAAAGGAGCTTGGTATGAAAAATATTTTACTTTCAATAATGAACGATTTTTCTAATTCGTTTAAATTAATAAAAGGAATTTTGTTGTCAGAAAAGACTTCCTTAGAAGTTATAGCAATTCCGGTACAATCCTCACTAAATCATTCTCAAATTATGAACAAGGATAACAAGACTGTAGGTAGCTCATTTGGCTATCAGTCAAAAACATTGTTGATTGTGATTGCAGCTATTTTTATGGCGGTAAGTTCATTAAAGGCTCAAATCATTAACGAAGGGTTTGAAGAGGCAATATGGACTAATTTCGGAACTGGTGCAGGCGCAAGCACTTATGGTTCAGTTGTGCTGGCAAATGTTCCTGCTAATAGTACCATGTCTTACCTAACCTTGGGTGGTGCGTCAAACTTTACTACAGCTGTAAATACTTGTAACAACTCAGGTACTTGGTTTTTCTCTAAAGCAACTAGCCAGTCATCCACCAAGTTTGGACAAGGTGCGCATTCTATTTCTCATTCAGTTAAAATAAGTGGAGGTGGATACATCATCACTCCTGTTACTCCTGCTGCCGTTGTAAATATTACTTTCTGGGCAGCAAATACTTCTGGTTCAATAGTGGCAGGTCTTGCAACAGATCCTGCTGCAGCTTCTCCTGGTTATAATACCAGTACAACTACAGCGCCTGGCGCGTATACTTATGCAACTTCTTCCTATCCTTCTGGTCCTGCTACTATGCAGTCTTTCAGCTTTGGTGGTACATTCTCTGGTCCTTGTCGTTTTGGAATATTCAATCCTGGGGGAACAATTTATGTAGATGATATCATGGTTTATGCACCTACCGGTAACCCGCCTACTGTAACAACTAATACAGTTACACCTGCTATTAGCAATGCACAGGTAAATGGTACAGTAACGCTCGGTGCTACTCCTGCATTGCCTTTACTGGCAAGTGGTATTATCTGGAGTACAACTCCTCTTACTGGAACTATAGCGGATACTTTGAAACCAAAAACAAGAGACATTCCTGCTGCTACAGGTTCTTTTACTGATCAGGCAGGTCCACTAGCACCTAATACAACTTATTATACCGAAGCTTATATAATTGGTCTGGATGGTAGCGTTTACTTTGGTGCTGCATTACAATTTACAACGCTAAATATTTCTGCACCTACAGTGGCTACCAGTACTCCTTCTTCTGTATTGTCCTATTCCGCAGTAGTGGGTGGTTCTATTCCGGATAGTGGTGGTTGTGTTATTACCAAAAAGGGGGTTTGTTATGGTCTGACTGCTAACCCAACAGTTGCAGGATCAAAAACTATTGATGGTATTTACGGTACAACATACACTAGTTCACTTAGCCCTCTTTCACCAAATCAAACTTATCATTACAGAGCATATGCATACAATAGTTGTTTCCCTGGTGTAGTAAGCTATGGTGGAGATTCTACCTTTACAACTGGCCCTGCAATACCTTCTTTAATTGTTATACCAAGTTCCATAAATTTTGGTAGCAAGTATATAAATAGCACTCCTGTTGCATTAAGTTATATTTTAAAAGGATTTAATCTTACTGCAAATGGAACAATTACAGTATCTGCACCTGCAGGCTATACTTTATCTACTAATAGCAGTGGGCCATTTACACTTCAGTCAATTTCAGTTCCTTACTCAGGTACTTCTTTTAGTAAACCAATTTATGTACAGTTATCTACCGCCAATTTTGGTGTATTCTCAGGAAACATTACGCACACAGGTGGTGGTGCTGTAGCACCAAATGTAGATGTTGAATTTGTAACGGGTGCTATCGTTCAATCTCCAAATGTATTAAGTAATATTGGTACAGAGTTCTGGGCTGGATTCGGTTGTGAGGAAAATATGAAAACGGCAACCACGCAGTTTGATACTGTTAGTGGCTCAGCAAAAGGAGCTCACTTCTCTTTATATATTTCAGCAGGAAGTAAACCTGCCAATGTGGTGGTCGATTTACCTGGATTCCCGGGATTGCCTGCTTCTTCTACTTTCCCAAGAACTATTACAATACCAGCAAATTCTGTAGTTGAAGTTGGTGGATTTCCAATTGGAGATGGCAACCCTACTAATCCAAGTATGGCACCCGATGTAAGATTATATACTACAGGGGTAAGTAGCAGAGGAATTCATGTTACTTCTACCAATGGTGTTCCTGTAGCATGTTGGTTGTACGATTGGGCTACCAATAATTCTGCTGGTGGTGCAATGCTCTTCCCTACCAATACATGGAATTCTAATTATGCAGTGCAGGCTTATGGTGGAACTACCAGTAATACTGGTACTCCAAACTCTTTCTTCTTTGTAATTACCAATGATGATAATACAGTATTAACAATTACTCCATCTGCCGATATTATAGATTCTGTATCTTCTTCTATCATTACTAAAGCAGCAGGAGGTACAGTCTTACATGCTAAAGGAGTGCCTTATACTGTCACACTACCTCATAAAGGAGACGTATATAACGCTATGGGATTAGTAGATGCTTCTACTAAAGTTGGATACGATTTAACTGGTACAAAAGTTTCAACAGATTGTAGTAAAAAGATTGCTGTTTTTGGAGGTAATTCCAGAAGCTTAATAAATACAGCCAGTTGTAATGGTAATTCATCTGGTTCGGATAATCTGGTGCAACAAATGTTTCCAAAAGTTGCCTGGGGTAAAAATTATCTTACTGTTCCTACTAAGAACATGGAGTTCAACATGTATAGAATAAGTGTTGATGATCCTGCTACTATAGTTAAACTAAGTGGTACAGTAATCTCTCCAACATTATGGAATGCCGCAGGATCTTTTTATGAATATGGAACTAATAAATCAGTAGAAATAACAGCTGATAAACCAATTTCAGTTACACAGTTTATTATGCCTGGTGGAAGTTGTGGTGGAGCAAGTGCAGGTAATGTTGGTACCGGTGATCCGGAAATGATCTTGTTAAGCCCTACAGAACAAGCCATTACAAATACTACTGTATTCTGTCCTGGTTTTAAAGATGGCTCATCAGGGGGTACATATATCAATGTAATTATTCCAACAGCAGGTGTTAGCAGTTTTTCTATTGATGGAAAAACAGGTACAGCAATTGTAGATACTGGTACAAGTAGTTATACTACTGCTTACGGTGTTGCAAATTGTCCTTTGAATAAAGCATTTAAAGTACATCCTGCAGATCCTACTTATAGCTGGGCTAAATTCCATGTTAGCTATCCTGCTCAACATACACTATCTTCCACAACTGCATTTAATGCAATTGCCTATGGTGAATCTCAAGGGGAGAGCTGGGGTTATAATGCTGGAACTTCTGTAAAAAATCTAACAAAAATTGATACCTGTCTCGGACCTTGTCATCTTAATGGTGGTATTGTAACTTGTGTAAATAATCCACTTACATTACAGATAGCGCTGGCTTATCAGCCTTCCGATGTAGATAGTATTGTATGGTATACTGGTACAAATATTTTTGTATCACCTTTTAATACTTCTTCAACAGGTGCTATAAATCCAGTTTCTACTCATGCACAATATGTAGGTACAATAGTGCAGAATGGCGAAACATTTTATGTTTATTCTTGCCCTATTCCTTACACATTTACAGCAGCGGGTATTTATGATATCACCGCAACTGCAATGGGTAAATTCGCAAGCGATTGTCCAGGTGTAAGTACCAATCATGTATATGTAACAGTAGGTAACGATGTACCTGCATTTACAGCTATACCAGTTGGTTGTGGTAGTAAAGATGTAACTTTCACAGACGCTTCTTCTGCTATATCAGGTGCTTCTATTGTTAAATGGGACTGGAATTTTGGAGATGGTACTCCAGTTTACAGTAGTAATAACACCGCTAATCCTAATCCTGTTCCAAATCCTCATACTTATCCTTTATTAAGTCAGTATACAGCTATATTAACTACTACAAATAGTTATGGTTGTGTAGCGTCAGATAGTGTTTCTGTTAATCTTGCTTTCTCACTTACTTCTGGCTTTACAAAAGATAGAGACACAATGTGTCCTGGTTCTACAGTAACATTCACTGATACTTCTTCTAAAACAGCAGCTACCTGGAAATGGGATTTTGGTGAGCCTTCCAGCACTCCAAATAATACTTCTGCTCTTCAAAATCCAACACACCAGTATACCGATTCTGGTAAACATGTAATTACTTTACAGGTATTTACTGCAGCGGGTTGCCCTGGTACTATTGCACACGATACAGTGTATGTAGCACCAAAACCTAAAGCTGATTTTGTTCTTCCTTTAGGCGTATGTCTTCCAGGTAATACGGTGTTTACAAATTCAACTAATTCTGTATATGGTAATTACACTTCGGTATGGACATTTGGAGATACCAGTAAACCAGATACTTCTAAGAATCCTATTCATCAGTTTCCTAATCAAACGCCTCCTATAGGTGGTTATCCTGTGAAATTAGTGGTTACTACTGCCTTTGGTTGTGTAAGCGATACAACAGTAAAAAATGTATCGAATGTATTTACCAAACCAACAGCTGACTTTACAATTGCTAAGTCGGATATATGTATAGGTACAAAGGCAGGATTTTTAGATAACAATAACAGTACTGCTACCAACCAGACAATCAATCAATGGCATTGGTTCTTTGGAGATGGCAGAGATACTATTACTACTACCAATGCTTCTCCACATATATATAATTCACTTGGTACCGATTCTGTTAAGCTGGTTATTCAAACAGATAAAGGTTGTGTGAGCGATACAAGTGTTGCGCATGCTATAAAAATCAATCCATTACCAACGGCTGCATTTATTGTGCCTGGTAGTTGTTTAACAGGTGGTGCAGTAACTTTTACAGATAAGAGTTCTGTTACCCCAGATGATGGAACCAATCAACCATTTACGTATAGTTGGGTATACGATCCTGCTACTCCTTCAGCTATTGGCACTACAAAAGATGGCTTATATCAATACACTGCTACAGGTACATATCAGGTAAGTCAGACAGTTACAACTGCACATGGCTGTAGCAATACTATAACTCAACCATTTGTAATTGCAGGTTCAAAACCAAGACCATATTTTTATGTAAATCATAAGGATAGCTTATGTAATGGTTTCGCAGTTACTATTACCGATACTTCCAGAATTGATATAGGTACTATAGGTAGAGTGGATATTGTTTGGGATGCAGTGGGAAACCCTGGTACTGTAGTTACTGTTGCCAATCCAGGTAATGGTAAACCAGGAGCCAGCACCAATTATACCCACACATACGGCGGAACAGGTACATTCTTTATTAAACTGATTGCTTATGCTGGTACAACTACTGGCTGTAACGATTCAGTTGTTTTAATTACACCTATCACTATTTATCCTCAGCCTACTGCAGCATTTATAGTTCCAGGAAGTTGTTTAACCAGCGGATCTTCTGTTGTATTTACCGATCAAAGTTCTATTACGCCTGATGATGGTACCAATAAACCATTTACGTATCATTGGGTTTACAATGTATCACCAGGCGATACAGGTAATACAGCTAACGGTACCTATAGTTATACTAAAGTTGGATTATACGACGTAACTCAAACAGTTACTTCTAAACATGGCTGTACCAACAGTATTAAACAACAGTTCGATATTGCAGGTACTCAACCTGTACCTTCATTCTATGTAAATCCAAAAAGTTTATGTAGCAATGTACCTGTTACAATAACCGATACTTCCAGAATTGCAATAGGAGTTATCAAGAAAGTGGAAATATACTGGAACTATTCTCCAGGTATGTCCGTGCCAGATGTTACAGATAATAATCCTTCAAACGGAGCTGCGAACAGTAGTAAAAATTATACCTACTCTTATCCAGCGCTTGGTACCGATAAGGTTTATAATATCAGACTGGTTGCTTATTCCGGAGCTACATGTTTCCACGATACTGTTATTACCGTAACAGTTCATGGAACACCTAAAATCTTCTTTAGTGCATTACCAGATATTTGTCTCAATGCAGCACCATTAACTATTACACAAGCACAACAGTTAAGTAGCTTAACAGGTACGTTTACCTATTTAGGTCCTACAGGCACTATTATTGGAAACACTTTCGATCCTTCTAAATTGTTGCCTTACGTTCCAAATACGTATAATATTAAAGCAGTATTTACTACTGTAGATGGATGTGTAGATACTACTCCTGCTAATCCTATCAGAGTGTTAGGTTTACCAAAAGCATATCCTGTAGTAAGCAGTAAAACCTGCGAAAAGAGAACTATTACTTTTAGTGATACTTCCAATGCAATGGGTGGAATAATTACCAGTCAAACTTGGGTTATTAATGGCAATGTTTATACCGGATCGCCAGTTTCTGTTGCTTACCCTGCTGCAATTAACGACGTAGTAATGTTAGTGGTAAAAACAAGCATCGGCTGCTCAAGCGATACTGCAAAACTGCCTGTAATTATTAATCCATTACCAAATGTAGATTTCACAATTCAGGCAAGTACCTGTTTACCTAAAGGAACTACACAATTCACCGATTCTACTAAGTTGCCAGGCGCTATACAACCTCAGTTTAACTGGGTTTGGACTTTCGGAGATAGTCATGCTACACCTCCAAATCCTGATTTTGCAGTGGTACAAAACCCTACACATAATTTTACGGTAGTAGGAGACTATAACATAACCTTGAAAGTGGTAACTGCTGCAGGTTGTGATAGTTCATTAACTAAGATTCTGTATGGTACACAAATTCATCCTGCACCTATAGCTAGCTTTACTACAACTCCATCACCTGCCAAAGTATGTTTTGGCGATGGAATAGTATTTACAGATAATAGCACAGGACCAGTTAAGAAATCAATTTTCTACTATGGCGATGGTACTGTTGATACAACCATTTCTGAAAATTATATTTATAAAACGGCTACTTCTTATACAGCAATGCATGCTGTTATAGATTTCAACAATTGTATAAGTGTAAATAATCCTACAGTGCCAGTACTAATAGATCCGATACCTACGGTTTATGCAGGTTTAGATAAATTTCTTGTTGTTGGTGATTCTGTAGTATTAAATGATGTATTGGTAAATGCAAACAACTTTACCAATTGGTGGTCTTCCAGTAATGCCAATCAATATTTGAACGATCCTACTATTTTAAATCCTGTATTCAACGCCATTGACTCAGGTACATTTACCTATACTTTAAATATTAAATCTCAGGCAGGTTGTACCGCAAGGGATAACATCAATATTACTGTATTAAATCCTCCATATATACCAAATGCATTCTCGCCAAACGGAGATGGATTTCATGATAAATGGGAGATTGGGTTCTTAAACAAATACCCTGGAGCAACAGTTAAAGTATTTAATAGATACGGACAGTTGATCTATAATGTAATAGGGTATTTTGAACCTTGGGATGGTAAGGTAAATGGCGGAGATTTACCAATTGGTACTTACTATTATATTATTAGTCCTAAGAACGGATTGAAAGATATAACAGGTTCGGTAACCATTATCAGATAAAACAAAAAAAGCTGTGATGTGTCATGTGGCAATATGACGCATCACAACTTTTTATAAATATTAAGGATTTACTTTTGTAAATATTTCATTATAACATTAACCAGCATTAATAAATTATTTAACCTCACTGTGTATGAAAAAAACAATAATTAAAGTTTCTATTTCAGTAACTTTTATACTTTTCGCATTACTATTCAATAGTATAAGCTTACATGCTCAGATAATAAATGAAGGTTTTGAAGAAACTCAGTGGGCTAATCCAGGAAATGCTACCATAGGTACAGTATCAGTTACAAGTGCAACCAGCACTATGACTTATTTTACCAATCCATCCAGGTCAAGCTCTTCGTTTACCAGTAATGCAGCTTATGCCGGAACCTTCGATGCATCTTCTACCGCTGCAGCTACTGCAACTAAAACTTCTTATACTGTTTCTTATACCTCAAGTGGTTTAAATACATCTCCAAATGCGGGTACCTGGTATTATTCTTCAGGTGCTTCAAGCAGTGATACGAAATTATCAAAAGCGCATTCCAACAGCAGATCATGGCAGATGAATCAAAGTGGTTATCTGATTACTCCTGTAATAAATGGTGGAATTGTTTCCGTTACTTTCTGGGCAGCTTCTTCCGGTACAGGTAATGTATTTATTGGTGCGAATACTGCTACTGCTAATCAGGTTCCTCAGAGCTATGGTACAAAATCTACTTCAAATGGATTTACTTCAGCACTACAATCTTTTGCTGTAGGAGGAACCATGCAGTCTTATTCATATAACACAGTCATTACTGCAGGCGCAGCTCAATTAGGAATCTTCAGCGCATTAAGTAGTTCAGTTTATCTGGATGATATTATCATTGATGTTAATTCTGGTACACAAGCTTCAGTTACTACTGGAAATTCAGTTTCGCCAATATCACAAACATCTGCGGGTGTTTCTGGAACCATAACGGCGAATACTCCAGCTCCAAATGCAATTGTAATTTCAAGTGGTGTGTGTTATACTACATCTCCAACTGCTCTGCCAGATACAAGTGCAGCATTTAATCATACAACTGATGGTCCTTCAAATGTTACTGCTGGTAATATTATTAGCACACTATCTGGATTAACTCCAAACTCTAATTATTGTGTTAGAGCTTATGCTATAACAACTGCAGGAATTGTATATGGTAATAAAGTATGTTTTAATACTTTAGTTACTATAGCGCCTGTTATTTCTACAAATGCTATAAATGTTTTATCATCTGTTGCTGCTACTTGTAGTGGTAACATAAGTGATTCTGGTGGTTTGAAAATAGATTCAAGTGGTGTATGCTGGAATACTACTGGTAGTCCAACTTTAAATGATAATCTTTCAAAAGATGGTAATTCAGCAAGTTTTATAGGTTCTATTACTGGATTAAAACCATGTACAAAATACTATGTAAGAGCTTATGCTGCAAACTCAAAAGGTATTTCTTATGGAGCAGAGCTTAATTTCACAACTTCTTGTGTACCTTCCTTATTGGCATATCCTGCTGTATTAAACTTTGGTTTGGTACCTATCGGAAATTCTGCTACATTAAGTTATGTATTAACAGGAGCATTATTATCTCCTGCTACAGGAAATGTAACAGTTACTGCACCTGCAGGTTGTTTAATATCGCTTCCTGGAGGATCTCTGGCTGCAACACTAACTATTCCATATACAGGAGGTGCGTTGTCACCAACTACTATTAATGTTTACTTTAGTCCTTCTAAATATGGATATATCAGCGATTCTATAGTTCATAATGGAGGAGGTGCTGTAGTACCAAATATTCAACAGGTAAAAGTATCCGGATTGGGTTCTCAGCCTGATAATGTTTACTCAAATGTTGGTATAGATTTCTGGACTGGCTTTGGTTATGTAGAAGAAATGTCTAACAATAAAGCTAACATGTCTGTTTACATTGCAGCTGGTGATCAGGATGCTGTAGTAAATGTTGATATACCTGGTTTAGGTTGGTCATATCCAGGTAATCCTATCACAGTATTTGCTCATACAGTTACCGAAGTAAGTAATTTTCCTAAAACAACTCCTGACTCAAGATTATATTATACAGGGGTAAGTGGAAGAGCTGTTCATGTACAAAGTACGAGTGGAGTTCCAGTATCTGTATGGACCTATACATCTGCTGGTGATAATACCGCAGCTGGTTGTATGAACTTCCCTACAAACGTATGGAATTCGCAATATACCGTACAGGCATTTGGTGGTTTTTCAAATCAGCCAAATCCTAATTCGTACTTCTTTGTAATTGCAAATGAGGATAATACAAATGTAACTATTACTCCTACTGCTGATATAGTAGATTCAAATGCTAATACTATATTTAAAGATAACACTACTGCTTATGTTTTACATGCGGCTGGTGTTCCTTTTAATGTGAAATTAAATAAAGGACAGGTTTATACAGGCATAAGTACTTTATCTGGAACAGGTACTGGAAATAGTGCAGGTAAAGCTTTCTCTGCAGATTTATCCGGAACAAAAGTTGTTACAGATTGTAAAACAAAAATAGCTGTATTTGGGGGTAATGGTAGATGTCTTATAGATACTTCTACTGTTCCAACTGCAACTAACTTCCAGACCGTTAATGCGTCTACCGGTTCAGATAACTTAATGCAACAAATGTTTCCAAACTCTGCATGGGGTACTAAATATTTAAGTGTTCCTACCAAAACAATGGAAGATAACTATTATCGTATTTTTGTGCAGGACTCTACCAAAACAAAAGTTACTGTAAATGGTGTATTGCTGGATACTTTGACTTTGATAAATAAATTGTATTATCAATTATCCGGATCAAGTATAGCAACAGGCGACTTAAAGCCTTATGATACTTCCGGTTTCCACTTTATGGAGATAAATGCAAATAATCCTATTAGTGTTTCTCAATTTATAGTTGCAGGTGCAATTTCTACAGATAAGAGTGGTACTGCTTACCAGATAGGTAACAATGGTAAAGGTGATCCTGAAATGATTATCCTGAGCCCTATTCAACAGTCTATTAATTCAGTTACAGTAGCTACTCCAAGATTCCAAAATAATCTTAGTGGGGCTAATTATATAAATGTTGTTATTCCTAAAAATGGTGTAAAGAGTTTTAGAATTTATAACGATGTTGTGGATTCCAGCTGGATCAGATGGAAACATGTTACCGATAGTGCATACGCTGCTGATCCTATAAATAATCTGCCTTTCGATCCAACTAATCAATACAATGCGGCCGCTTATTCCTATAGAAGATTTAGTGATACCGATAAAGAATTAGTTGATACTGGTACAAGCAGTTATATATCTGGTGTTGCATATCAGCCAAGTGCTACTTTAATTTATCTTGATAGTGCATTCCAGCCTTATCCTACCGATGCTAATTATGCTTATGCAAGATTTAAAGTTGCTATAGGAAATTCATATACAATGTACTCCGATTCTGGCTTCAATGCAATTGCTTATGGTATGGATGCTGGTGAAAGTTATGGTTTTAATGCCGGTACCAACTTAAAGATTATTAATATTCCTTTAGGTCAGCCGCATATAGTAAATAGCATCGATTCTCTTAAAAATTTCCATATCGACCCACAGGATAATACAGTAACAATTACAAGTTGTAAGTCAATTCCTTCGCATTTTACAATAGGACTTTCCTTTAAACCAGATAGTTTGTCTTGGAGCTTTAATATGAATGGTGCACCAAATCCTTACATATCTCCAAACAATTCAGTGCTGCAGATTGCACCAGTGTTGGATTCTACTCACAAATATCCTGGTTCAGATACAACATTATATTATTTCTATACTTTGAAAGATGCTGCTGGTAATCCAATTAAGTATACTTTCAATCAGTTAAGTCAGGTAAGCCCTACTGGTTCATTCCCACTAACTGTAGTTGCCTATGCTAAAACTTCAGGAGTGTCATTCCTTGATCCTTGTAAAGTAGATACCACTTTTGGTGTTGCTAAAGCAACCTATAATTTCAAAATTATTGTTACAAAGGGTGTGCATCCAGGATTTACTCCTCAATATGTAAGTTGTACTACTGATACGCTGTTTAAATTTGTTGATAATACAACAGATGAAAATTCTGTAGACCCTGCATTTATTATTGGTCGTATATGGAATTTCGGTAACAATAAAACGGATACAGCTAATAAAACTACTATTTCTACTTCTTATTTATCCAGCGGAGTTTATCCGGTTAAATTAGTTGCAATTGATAAACTGGGTTGTATTTTCGATACTACAGTAAATCAAAGTATTAAACTAAAACCAATTGCTAAGTTTACAGTAAGTTCCGATACAATTTGTGCTGGTTCGTCAGTTACATTTACTGATAAAACAGGAAGTATAGGAAACGGATTATTGGATGGTATTTCTACCTGGGCTTGGGATTATGGTAATGGTTCAAAACCTGTATTTACAGATAACAGTAATAAATCAAGCACCTATAGTCAGTTTGGAACTTTCCCTGTTACATTAAAAGTTACCAATGGTGTAGGTTGCGATTCTACTTATACCTTTAAAAGTATATTTGTTTCAGCTAACCCTGTAGCAAACTTTATTTTCCCTAATGATGTATGTCTTGACGCTGCTGCTTCATTTACAAATAAATCAACCATTGCAGATGGTAGTGCACTAAGTTATGTTTGGGATTTTGGTGATACTACAAAGAAAGATAGTACTCATAAAGATGCAGTGCACAACTATACCTGGTACGGACCATACAATGTTAGTTTAAAGGCATATAACAATATTGGTTGTTCTAATACCAGCACACAGTTATTTGATGTATTGTATTCTCTTATTCCATTGAGTGTAGGCCAGAATTATGAGGAAGGTTTCGAAGGTGCTGCTTTTGCTCCAGTTGCTGTAGGTGGACAAAGATGGCATATTCTTCAGTCTCCAGTAGATAATGTAACATGGCAGAGAATAAACACCGGTATTGTTCCTTCTGAAGGTGCTGCATGTGCGTGGATGAATAATTTTGCATACGCAGGTAGTAAACAATTAGATGATTTAAATACACCTGTATTTGGATTGCCTAAGTATCCTGGTATTTATGATTCATTATTAGTGAAATTTGATGTTGCTGCTAAATCTACTGCAGCTGCTGGCGATACACTCGAAGTATTAATGAGTACTGATTGTAATAACTGGCAAACTATTTACAAAAAATGGGGCGCTGATTTACTAACTATACATGATGGTACTGAAAATACTGCAGGTGAATTTAAAGTAAATGATAAAAAGTACTGGAGAACAGATTCAGTAAATATTACTTCTCCTAATACATTGGGTGGTGTATATGCTAAAATTTTACAGACCGGTGGCGATGTTCGATTTAAGATTCGTAACCACAACAATAAGGAAAATAATATTTATGTAGATAACTTCAATCTGTATGTTTTAAGACCAAATGGAGTAGGATTTAATACTACAACTATTCCTTTTGATACTTCATTAATTATTCGCTATAACTATCCTCCTACCGATCTTAAGAGATTAACAATCTATGATATGACAGGAAGATTAATATATGTAAAGGACTATAATAACAATGCTCCTCGAAATATAATGCTACATCCAGGATATGGCGGTTTGCAATACATGGCAAATGGAATGTATGTAGTAGTTATGGAATATACGGATAAGAAAAAATCGGTATTTAACTTCTTAAAACAATAAGCTAAGTATTCTTTATAACAAAAAAGGTTGTCTCAAATAGAGACAACCTTTTTTGTTTTATGAAATTAATCAATAAAACTATTCAACAGATATTACACCATATTTAATATTCTATTTTATCAATCCTGTGAACTATATTTTCAACCTTTTATAAAAACCTTTGTATTGAAATTATTATTAGTTTATTTGCATCCTTAATAAAGAACATTAAAATTATCTATATGAATATTTCGGATCAGGAAATAAAGCAACTGGAAGATGTAGCATCTCAGGTGCGCAGAGATATTGTACGCATGGTGCATAGTGCAACCTGTGGTCATCCAGGTGGTTCACTTGGTTGTACCGATTATCTGGTTGCATTGTATTTTAAATTAATGAACCGCAAGCCAGGGTTTGATATGGATGGCATTGGCGAAGATTTGTTTTTCCTTTCCAATGGCCACGTATCGCCATTGTTCTACAGTATTTTATCACGTTCAGGATATTTTCCTACCAGCGAAATGCCTGGGTTCCGTAAACTCGGATCTATTCTTCAAGGCCACCCTACTACGCATGTACCTGGTGTAAGAATGGCTTCAGGGTCGTTGGGACAGGGTTTGTCGGTAGCTATTGGTGCAGCATTGACCAAGAAATATAATAACGATCCATCTATAGTATTCTCTTTACATGGCGATGGAGAATTGCAGGAAGGACAAAACTGGGAAGCGGCATTATTTGCACCACACCATAAGGTAGATAACCTGATTGCCTGCATAGATTATAATGGTCAGCAGATTGATGGCCCTACCGAAAAGATAATGAGTCTGGGCAACCTGAAAGCTAAATTTGAAGCCTTCAACTGGGAGGTAATAGAAGAGCCTAAGGGCAATGACATGCGTTCGGTGGTAGAAGTGATACTAAAGGCTAAAGCACTAACCGGAAAAGGTAGACCTGTATGTATTTTGCTGACTACTCAAATGGGTTATGGAATCGATTTTATGATGGGATCACATAAGTGGCATGGTGTAGCGCCTAACGATGAGCAACTGGCGCTTGCATTAGCTCAATTACCAGAAACACTGGGAGACTATTAATACTAATTTGATAATTAGCTGATTTGATAATGTGATAATGGAATACCAATTCACAAATTCGCTAATTCGTTAATCCGCTAATTAGCTAATTCAAAAAAATTAAAAAACAATTATGAAGAAATATACATTTACAGAAAAGAAAGATACACGCTCTGGGTTTGGTGCAGGACTGGCAGAACTAGGCAAAACAAATCCGAATGTAATCGCACTTTGTGCCGATTTGATTGGTTCTTTAAAAATGGAAGCATTTATAAAAGAATGCCCCGATCGTTTTATTCAATGTGGTATAGCCGAAGCAAATATGATGAGTGTTGCTGCAGGCCTTACCATTGGTGGTAAAATACCGTTTACGGGTACGTTTGCCAACTTCTCTACCGGTAGAGTGTACGATCAGATTCGTCAGTCGATTGCTTACTCAGAAAAGAATGTAAAAATCTGTGCTTCTCATGCGGGTATTACCCTCGGAGAAGATGGTGCTACACACCAGATATTAGAAGATATTGGTCTGATGAAAATGTTGCCAGGCATGACCGTTATTAATACCTGCGACTATAATCAAACTAAAGCTGCAACTATTGCTATTGCCGATTATCAAGGCCCTGTATACTTACGTTTTGGTCGCCCTGTAATGCCAATATTTACTGATCCTGATCAGAAATTTGAAGTAGGTAAAGCATGGATGGTAAACGAAGGAAAAGATGTAACCATTGTTGCTACAGGTCACCTGGTATGGGAAGCTATAAAAGCAGGAGAACAGCTGGAAGCAATGGGTATTGATGCGGAGATTATCAACATACATACCATTAAGCCACTGGATAGCGAAGCGATATTGAAGTCGGTTGCCAAAACTCGTTGTATAGTATCTTGTGAAGAGCATAACCGTCTGGGAGGATTAGGGGATAGTATTGCGCAATTACTGATTCAGAACGATTTAGTGCCAATGGAATATATTGCTATTAATGATGTATTTGGCGAAAGCGGTACACCTGCCGATTTAATGAAGAAGTTTGGGTTAGATGATCTTCATATTGTAGAAGCAGCTAAGAAAGTAATAGGAAGGAAGGGTTAATTTAATTAATACAGGAGATAGGAGAATACATTTTTTATACTGCCACGTAAGTTGATTACGTGGCATTTTTAATGGTTTACTACACTGGAATAAACTTACTACTTATAACATAATATGATACAGATAATAGCAGCCTCCACAAATGATATCCCGGTTATTCAATCACTTGCCTACAGTATCTGGCCAATTGTATATATAGACATTATTACTTTAGAGCAGATTAATTATATGCTGGAAACAAGGTATAGCAAACAGGCACTGGAGGAGCAGATGAATGCTGGGCAACAGTTTTTTCTTGCCGAAGAAGATAATATCTACCTGGGATATGCAGGAGTAGCACCAACAGAAACAGAAAGTTTGTATAAACTGGAGAAATTGTACGTGGTTCCGGATAATCATAAAAAAGGGATAGGAAATATATTATTGGAGGCAGTGGAGCAGTTTACTGCTGAAAAAGGAGGGAATGAACTTACCTTACAAGTAAACAGAAGCAATGCTGCTGTTGGGTTTTATAAGAAAATGGGATTTATTATCGATAAAGAAGCGGATGTAGAAATTGGGAATGGTTATTACATGAACGATTATTTTATGGTAAAGAAAATCGTTAATTAAAATATTCTTTTTTGTAGTTTAATGTTAGACCCTATATTTGCAACCCCAAAAGGAATGGTGCGGTAGCTCAGTCGGTAGAGCAAAGGACTGAAAATCCTTGTGTCGCCGGTTCGATCCCGGCCCACACCACAAAAGCTGAAACATAAGCCTAGCAAGTGTTTCAGCTTTTTAAATTAGACCTCTCTTGTACTGTAGCATATAAAACAGTAAATAGAAACGTAAATATGCTACTTCTTCCAAATGGCTGCACTTGCAGCGAATTATCGATTTACCCATCAAATTGGGATCAAAAAGGTGCAGACTTAAAAAAAGTTTGGTACATCCAGTATTATTTTCATGATCCTGAATTCAAGGTTAAGTTTCCATATGGTTGCCTACGAATGGTAAAAGGTGGAATAAACCGTTTAAATACTCTTTCTGAAAGGAGAGAAGCTATAAAGATGCTGAAAGATGAGTTATTGAATATGCTTATTAATGAAGGGTTCAATCCAATAACTAAACAAAGCATTGCTCCAGTATCAACGGATTATGAAATCGATCCTAATAC